>NC_022044.1 GCF_000444995.1 Paracoccus aminophilus JCM 7686
TTAGGATGTCGGCGCCTCATCGAGCCCCGAGAACAGCCCCGGCGACATTTCCGCCCAGAACGCGGCAATTCGCGCATTGTTCAGCGGCGACATCCAGCCATGCTTGTCGAAATCCACGCGCAGCCCCTCATCCGCAAGCTGAGCGAGGAAAAGCCGCTTGTCGGCATCGCGCTGGGTCGGCGTGCGCGCCTTGACCGCGTCAAGGATGCGGCGCAGGCGTTCGGCGCGCGGGTTCGGGGCGAGCTCTTCAGTCTCTTCGCTGGTCGGGCCGAAATTGCCCTCGAGCGCGGCGGTCAGATAGCCGAGCTTGCTTTTGACGTTCTTGCGCGACTCGACGTAATCGAGCTTTTCGAGCACCTGCTCTTCGCCATGCGCGGTCAGCCATTGCCGTGCCAGCCGGTCGCTGACGCCCAAAGCGCGCAGCCGGGCATAGACCGCGCCGTGACGCACGCCCTCTCCATCATCGAGATCGAGAATGGCGAGCTGCGGGTTCTCGGCGATGCGAAAGCGGATCTCGGTCACCGCCCTGCCCTGCTTGCGGATCTCGGGCGTCACCAGAATATTGCTGGTCTTGTTGACCTCGGCCACGGCGGGCTTGATGATCTTGGCGTTGAGATGCTTGAAGGTCTCGTAATAGGCCGAGCCCTCGACCCCCATCAGCCGCCGGAAAAGATCAAGCGGCCACCAGCCGGTCGAGCCGGTGCGCACGAAGCGATAACAATTCTCGTAAAGCGCCAGCGCATGGCCCGAGGTAAAGCGGCGCTGGATATTGAGATTGATCAGCGCAAAGACCTTGGGGTCGTGCAGCTTTTCCGCGAGCGCCGGTGAATAGGCATATTCGCAGATCCCGCCCTTCAGCTTGGCATAGCTCAGAAGGCTCGAGACGCCCCATTCCTGCTGGCCACGCTCATCAAGCATATCCCATTCGGCGACCGTTTCCGCCAGCCCGCGCAGGGATTGCTTCAGCGTCTCCATATCGTTCGAGTTATAGCCGATCATCAGACACAGCGTGCGCGCATCGATCTGGTGGCGCGGGCGCGAGATCAGCGTGTCATAGGCATTGAGCAGCAAGACATTCGACAGCTTGCGCTGCAAAAGCGTCAGCTTGCCCGAGACGTGAATGGCCGCGACATGTTTCTTGACCGCACCGCGACGCAAGGCCCCGGTCAGCTGCTCTCGCGGAATCTCATCCATCGCCCTGCCCTTTTCTTTTGAGGCCAATATCCGCGATCAGGTACCTGACAGCAACATCAATCTGGGTCCCCTCGGCCTTTTGAGGACCTCCTGTAAATGGGTCCCTTTCTGATCCGCCCCGATGCAAAGGCACCCATTTGCGGGATCGGATGTGACGGTCCCGTGTGGTTTCCGGGCGGAAAGCAACGCTTTTCCCCTAATCCCGCAGCTTGGTGCCCCTTTTCCTGCGAATCGGTGCTCTCTGCCCCGAGAACGGGCACCTTTCCTCCTGTTTTCGGATACCTCTGATCCTGTATCCGGGCACCGAAACAATCTTAATCTATTGAAAATAGTTTATTTTTCAGGCGTAAAGATTCTAAATTACCTAAAAGACTCTCAAACTTTCTGCCGCTGTTTTTCATGCTTTCGGGGGGATTTCGCTGCGAAACCTCGGTTGGTGATTCACTCCCGTCCGTCGATGTGCAATAGTTTCCGAAAAACATGCATCGAAGCAGGACATCGCAAAGGTATTGACATGTCGTCAGGCAAGGACCCGCTCCCGCCCTATTTCAACATCGACCCCGCCAAGGCCGCGCAGCGGCTTTCCGATCCTATCGACACCGCCCGATTCGCGAAAGCCGCGGCCTTTGCCGCGCGCGGGCGACAGGATCTCGCAGAACGCGGCTATGCCCCGGATGGCCGCAAGCGGCTGCGTCGCTTTTCGACCTGGGAGGTCTGCCGCTATCTGATCCCGGTCGCGAGTGCGCATTTCCGACGCGTGCTGCTGAAGAACCCTGACCTGCCGCAGGGCGTCGGTGAGGGCAATTCGAAATGGTTCAGCCTCGAGGATGTGCTGCGCCTGCGCGACCACTTTGCGGCCGAGGGCGCAGCGGGGCGGGAATACCGACCTTGGCGCCCCGAAGGCCTGCCCGCCAAGACCATCGCCGTCGCAAACTTCAAAGGCGGGGTCGGCAAGACCTCGACTGCGGCCCATATCGCGATGTCGGCCGCGCTCGATGGCTATAAGGTTCTGGTGATCGACCTCGACAGTCAGGGCAGCATGACCTCGATCCTTGGCGGCAAGGTCGCCGATGAATGGTCGACCGCCTTCCCGCTTCTGGCCAAGGATTACGCTTTGGCGCTGCAGGGCGAGAACCGGGTGCGCGAGGCGGCGGGTCACGCTCCCCTGCCCTTCGATGAGACGCTGACCGAGGCGCTGACGATCTCGGCCAAGGATCTGATCCAGCCGACGCATTGGCCGAACATCGACCTTCTGGGCGCGCAGCTCAATCTCTATTGGGCCGAGTTTCAGGTCCCGGTCTGGCGCATGGGCTTGCGCAGCTGGGCGCTTTGGGATGCCCTGAGCAATGCGCTGGCCACGGATGAGATCCTTGACCGTTATGACATCATTATCCTCGATACCCCGCCCGCGCTTGGCTATCTGACGATCAACGCGCTTGCCGCGGCCGATATCCTGCTGGTGCCGCTCGGGGCGTCTTTCCTTGAATTCGACTCGACGGGGCGGTTCTTCGACATGCTCTATTCGACCTTCGCCAGCGTCGAGGAAGGCGAAAATGCCGCGCGGCGTCGCGACGGTTTGCCCGAGATGCGCTTTGAATGGGACGCGGTGCGCGCGATCATCACCCGTTTCGATGCCGGGCAGCAGACCGATCTCGCGAATGTCATTCAGGCCTATTTCGGCGATTTCATGACCACCTACCGCCAAGAGCTGACTGCGATGGTTGGTCAGGCTGGCGAGCAGGTCAACGGCATTTATGAGGCCGATTATCGCGAATTCAACCGCGAGACCTATGTGCGCGGGCGCGAGACTTTTGATCGGACATGGGCCGAAGTGAAAGAGCTGATCCTTGGAAGCTGGTGGCGGGATCTGCAATATGACCTGGCAGAGAAGGAGCGTGCCGATGGCTAAACGCAGAAGATTGGAGGCGCCGACCAGCGCCGATCTGAGCCGTATCGAAGAGACGTTTCGCAGCGAAACCCACGAGCGCCCGAGCCTCGCGCAAGGGATCGCGCCGATTGCGCAGGTGGTGGCCGACAGCGCGACGCTGGCCAATCTCGAAGGGGTCGAGGCCCGCGCCGCTCGCGCCAAGGCCGAGGCGGATGCCGCGCGGTTGCACGCCGCCGAAGAGCGCGGCCTGCTGATCGCCGAGATCCCGCTCAATCAGATCGACGAGGGCGCGATGATCCGCGACCGTCTGGTTATGAGCGAAGAGGATATGCTCGAACTGCGGCTGTCGATCGCCGCGCATGGTCTGCGTCTGCCGATCGAGGTTTTTGAGATGGAGGTGGCTCCCGGGCAGGGGCCGCGCTACGGTCTTCTCTCCGGCTACCGCCGCCTTCATGCGGTGCGCGCGCTGTTCGGGCTGTCGCAGGACGCGAAATATGCCGCGATCCGTGCGCTGATCCGGCCACGCACCGAGGCCAATGACGCCTTCGTGTCGATGGTCGAGGAAAACGAGGTCCGCGAGGAGCTCAGCCATTTCGAGCGCGGGCGGATCGCGGTCATCGCTGCCAATCAGGGCGCTTTCGCCAATACCGAAGATGCGGTGAACAAGCTTTTTGCGACCGGATCGAAGGCCAAGCGCTCGAAGGTTCGCTCCTTTGCGCTGATTTTTGAAGAGCTAGGCGATATGCTGCGCTTTCCCGAGGCGCTGAGCGAACGGCGTGGGCTGTTGATCTCGGGCGCGTTGCGCGACGGGGCAGAGGCCCGGTTGCGGCAGGCCTTGTCGGCACGGGTGCCTGCGGATGCCGATGAGGAATGGGCGCTGATCGAGCCGGTTTTGCGCACCATAGAGGCCGCGCCGCGTGAGCCGGGGCGGGGTGGGCGACCGCGCAGCAAGCCAAAGACCCAATATAGCTGGAGCGATGAGCAAGCCCTGCGCACCTCAAGCGGCATCACCATTCGCCGCGGACGCGACGGGGCTGGCCATGTTCTGCGGCTGGAGGGCGAGGCCTTGAGCGATGATCTGATGGCGATCCTGATGGCCGAAATTCAGGCTTTGCTGGAGAATTGACGGTTTCGCTGCGAAACTGATCCGGCATTCGCCAAAGCGGAATCCATGTAATCATCAGAATCGTGATGAAGTGATGATATGAGCAGGCGTGAAGGGGATCCCGTAACCTTGATTGGAATGTCGGAAGATCCAGAAGAAAGCCCGGATCTCAGCGTTCCTGAGGTTTGGCGCGGGGTACAGGCGGCATTGAGCGCCGAGCTGGCGGCCACGGCCTTTGCGGTCGGCCAGCTGGACGCCGATCTCGCCGCGATGCCCCCGGATCTGCGCGCGGGTGCCCTGCGTCGCCTGGCGCTGCGCGAGGCCGATGCTGTCTTGCGCGCCGAAGGCCATGCGCTCTCGCCGGAGGATCTGGCCGCCGAACTCCTTGACGCGGCCGGTCCCGAGGATGCCGAGGCCTTGCGTTTCGCGCGTTGGGCCGTGCGCCGCTTTGAGGGGCGCGGCAGGGAAGCTGACGTCGGGCAAAGCAATCCTCTGCGCGCCTTCCTTGGGCTTCATCGCAGCTCGGACGGGCTGGGGCAGGGCGCGCGTCGCCTGCTTGGCGCGGATTTCGACGCGGCTGCGGCGGAGTTTCTGCAACGGATCGACGCGGCGGGGCTGCATCCTTTCGCGCGCGGCCCCTTGGCGCGGCTCTTGTGGCGGCTGGCGGGCCTCTCTCCGGCCGAGATCGCCGCCGAGGCGACGGTCTGGGTCGGTTGCGATGCGGCGCGGGGCTGTCCGGCGTTGAGCTTTCTGCCCTGCGGTGCGGCCCAGCACCGCCTGCTGGTCGAGGTCGGCGCGCCGCAGGATCGGCTGCACCGGCATCTCGAGGCCCTGCGCGCGGGCGCGGTCGAGGCGCGGCACCATCTCGCGGCGGTGCGGGGCTGGCATCAGGCGGCGCTGGCCGAGGCGGGCGCGATCAAGGGGCAGAATCCGGGGCGCATTCTGGCGGTTCTGGCCGCGCATCCCTTGATGCATACCGCCGATGTCGCGACCCGCGCCGAGGTCAGCCGCATCACGGCCGAGCGGCTTCTGGCGCGGCTGGCCGAGATGGGGCTTGTGCGTGAGGCGACCGGGGCCAAGCGCTTCCGGCTTTGGGGCGCGCGGCTGCGCTAGCCGGGCGGGGCTCAGAAGCCCTGATAGAGGAAATCGAGCGCACGGGTGATGCGATCAGAGTCGCCGGCAAGCGAGCCGGTTTTCTCGCGCAAAAGGCTGGCTGGCACCGCCGAGAGATATTGCGTGACCATGACATGACCCGCCTCGCCAAGCGCGAAGACCGGGTTCAGGATCGCCGCCGGTTTCGGCGCCAGCGGCAGCGGCATCACCGGCACGACGATGCGCGTGTTCAAATCGGCCAGAAGATCGCTTTGCACGTCAAGGAGCAACCCGGTGCCCGCCGGGTCGCGATAGAGATCGAACCGCGCCATCAGAACGGCCGATAACGCGCCAGCGGCAGGTCGTTTTCATCGACCCAGGCGTTGGACGAGGCCAGCGCGGCGGCGTTTTCCTGCTTCCAGGCCGCCGCCTGCGCCTCACGCACGGCCTGTCGCAACCCGGCTTCGGCGGCACGCGAGAGGTTGATCCCCAGCGCGCGCGCCTCGGCCAGCAGCGATTGGTCGAGCGAGAGATTGGCGGGCTTGCGAACGGCCTCGGCGGCGGATTGGCGCATGGATGTGCTCCTCTTTGCGCCAATCTATGCGCATAAGGAATGCGCATCAAGTCTGAACGCCGAGATGCGCGCGACATCAGCCTTTCTTGACCGCATGGCCGCCGAATTGCTGGCGCATCGCCGCCAGAAGCTTGTCGGAATAGCTGTCGCGATCGCGCGAGCGCAGCCGTCCGATCAGCGACATGGTAATCACCGGGGCAGGGACATCGAGCGCGATTGCCTCGGCCACCGTCCAGCGGCCCTCGCCGGAATCATCGACCCAAGGTTCAAGCCCGGTCATGCCGGGGTCCTTTTCCAAGGCGGCGGCGGTCAGATCGAGCAGCCAAGACCGGATGACGCTGCCCTCGCGCCAGATCTCCGAGATCTGATGCAGGTCGAGGTCAAATTCGCGCTTGTGGTGCAGGATGGCGAAACCCTCAGCATAGGCCTCCATCATGCCGTATTCGATGCCGTTGTGGATCATCTTGGTGAAATGACCCGCGCCGACCGGACCGACCCGGCCCCAGCCAGAGGTCGGGCTGGGGGCAAGGCTGGCAAAGATCGGGCGCAGGCTTTCGACCACCTCGGGTGCGCCGCCGATCATCATGCTGTAGCCTTCCTCCAGCCCCCAGATCCCGCCGCTGGTGCCGCAGTCGACGAAATGCAGGCCAAGCTCGGCCAGACGCGCGCCACGGCGCTGGCTGTCCTTGTAGTTCGAATTTCCGCCATCGATGACGATATCGCCCGCCGCGAGCGCGGGCAGGATCTGGTCGAGCGTGCTATCGACCGGCTGGCCCGAGGGCACCATCAGCCACAGGATGCGCGGAGAGGGCAGGGCGGCGATCAGCTCGGACAGGCTGCCGACCGGGCCGATGCCGGGGGCTTGGGCCTGCGCGCGGGCCTCTGGGCTGGGGTCGAAGGCGGTGATCTGGTGGCCCTGCCGGGCGAGGCGCCGGGCCATATTGGCGCCCATGCGCCCAAGGCCGATCATTCCGAGTTCCATGGAACAAGCTCTCCTGTTTCTGGCGGGGTCCGCCTTTGGATGCAGGGCGATGTTAGGCCGATCACGGTCCCGGTCCACCCCTTTCGCCCGCGGTTCGCCTGTGCCCTTGCGGCACGGGGGAGACACAGGGTCGGCACAGGCGCCGCACGGTGCCGACCTCAGAAAAGCCGAGGATCTGGTTCCGAATTGCGGATTTTTCACCGCGCCGCCCACGCCCTAGGCTGAAAGTCAGCCGACCTCTGACGAAAGCGCGAAAGATGTGCCGATGATCCACAGCCGAGCCGTTCCGCCCGTCGGGGTCCCGATCTCCGTGGTCAGCGCCGCTTTGCCTGAAGGATCACGCCTGCGGGACGGGGTGATCGCGCTGGGGAACTTCGACGGTTTCCATCGCGGCCACCGCCTGCTGATCGGCACCGCCCGACGGATTGCGGCCACCCGTCGCCCCGTCGCGATCATGTCGGTCGAGCCCCATCCGCGCCAGTTCTTCGCCACGCCCGGCACCGCTCCGTTCCGGCTGGCCACGGCTGCGCAAAAGCTGCGCGCGGCGCAAGGCATCGGGCTCGGTTATCTGTTCCAGCCTGCCTTTGACGCCGAATTCGCCGGTCTGTCCCCCGAAGCCTTCATCGAGACGGTTCTGCACGCGCGTCTTGGCGTCTCGCATGTGGTGGTTGGCGCGGATTTTCGCTTTGGTGCGAAGCGCGCGGGCGATTGCCGCCTGCTCGCCGATCTTTGCCTGCGCCACGACATCGGCGTGACCTTGGTGCCGCTTCAGGGCGGCTTTTCGTCAAGCGCGGTGCGCGCGGCGCTGCGTGCGGGCGATCTGGAGGCCGCCTGTGCGAGCCTTGGCCGGACTTGGCAGGTCGAGCTTGTCGCGAGGCCAGAGGTCACTCAGCCGGGCTCTCTGCAGGGCTGGGCGCTGGCGCCTGAGTTGATCCGCCCACCCGCCGGGCGCTATCTGATCCGGGCTGAGGGCAAGGAGAGCGTCATTGACCTCACCGCCGAGGGCTGCCTGATGGGTGCGTCCGGCCCCGTCCCGCGCTGGATCGAGATACTTGCACGCTGCCGCTGACATCCTGAAAGGACAGACGATGATGACGACCCTGCACCTGCCGGCGCAAGGCTATACCACCCTGCCGTGGAAGAATGGCAGCGGCTCGACCGATGAAATCTGGCTCTGGCCGCCAGACGCCACGCGCGAGGCGTTTTCCATCCGCATCTCGCGCGCCCCGATCACCACGCGCGGCGTGTTTTCCTCCTTTCCCGGCGCGGATCGTGCGATCACGCTGATCGAGGGGCAGGGGCTTGCACTGGAATTTGATGAAATCCGTCAAGAGCTTGCGCCACTTGCGCCCTTCCTGTTCGACACCGGGCGCGCGCCAATCGGTGATCCGCTGGCCGGTCCGGTCCGGGTGTTCAATGTGATGGCGAAACGCGCGGAGTGGCGTCTGACCGGGGCGGCATTGGCCGCGCCCGGCACGGCCTTCGCCGCCGATCTGAGCGTGATCTTCGCGCTCGAGCCGCAAGGCATCACGACCGCGACCGGGCGGTTCGATCTGGCGGCGCAGGATACGCTGGTCACGCCCGAGGCCGGGCAGGTCGAAGGGCGCGCGCTGATCGTATCGCTGGCCCGCGCGGTGTGAGGGGCGCGGGAAGGGCGGCGGGCAGGGGCCCGCGCCGCCCTTTCCCGGGCTTAGGCCTTGAGATTTCAGCCCGGGAGGTTTTAGCCCGCGAAACCCTAGGCCGGGCGCGCGAATTTCTCGCGGCATTTCTCGGCGAAACGCTCGGCGGCGCTTGAGAGCTGATGCCCCTTGCGCCGGGCTAGAACGACATGGGCCAGCTGATGCGCACCGGCAAGCGGCAAGGCGACCAGCGGCAAGCCGTCATAGCTCATGCTGGCGGCGGGCTTCGTGGCCAACAGCGTATAGCCTAGACCATGGGCGACCATGCCGCGCACCATCTCGAACGAGACCGAGCGATGGGCAATCAGCGGTTCGACCCCCTGCGCGCGCAGAATGCCGGTGAAATAGGCGCTGGAGGGCGGGGCATCGAGCAGGACCATCGGCTCGGCGGCGAGATCGGTCGGATGCACTTCCGACTGGCGCGCCATCGGGTGATCTTCGGCCAGCAGCACATAGGGTTCGAGCGTGCCGAGCTCTTCCCAATCAAACCGCTCGTCGAGGTCATTGTCATAGATCAGCGCGATCTCGGTCTCGCCCGCGATCAGCCCCTCGGTCAGACGGCGCTGATCGCCTTCGAGCAGCTCGAGATCCAGCCCGCCCAGCTGTCGGATCAGCGCGGGCATGAGAAAGGGGCCGAAGGTGTGGAAGCAACCGACCTTTAGCTTGACCCCCTTGCCGTTCAAGGCGCCGCGCATGGTCCGGGGCGCATCAATCCGGCGCGAGGCGCCATAAGAGCGGTTGGCATAGATCAGCGGCGAGCCGAGCCGCGCGCTATGGGTGTCATCGACCGCGCACAGCAGCACATGATGGGTGCCGACCCGTTCCGCCGAGAGCACGCGGCATTCGAACGCCACCAGCGGATCGGCGACGCGGGGCGTGCCATTCTCCAGCGTGACCCACTCGGTGCATTCGAACTTGTCGCCAAGCTCGTCCTTGAAGCGCCCGGCAAAGGCCTCCGAGATATAGGATTGGTCTTCGCGCAGGACGTTGACGCAGAGCACGCCATTCTCGATGATCTTCGTGGCAGCCGGGCTGAGATGATGGACGCAGACCAGAAGCGTCGGCGCATCGCCATCCGCCGAAACCGAGGCCATGGCCGAAACCGTGACGCCTGCGCGGCCCGCGGGCCCGTCGGTTGTCACGATATTGACGGTGCAGGCCGCATGGCTCATTCCGGCGATGAAGCGATCGCGCGCGGTGGTTTCGGGAGTTTGGGCTTCGGCAGTCATCGGCATTCCTTTGGTCGAAGGCAGTGTCTTGTTGCTCAGAGTGACGAGTTTTCGGCCAAGTCCAAAATCGTGTTTTCCGGGGTGCTGCCTCAGGAAGTCTGAAGGGCGGCGCCTTCGGGAGCGCGCAGGCTGTCCAAGGGCAGCATTCCCGGCAGATTTCCGTCGGCCATCACCTCGCGGCAATGCGCGATAAAGGCCTCCGCCACGCGCGAGCGTCGGATTTCCGCCAGCGAGGCAATGCCGAAACTGAGCGAATGGGTGACATCTTCCAGCGGCAGATAGACCAGCGGCAGGCCGTTCTCCGCGCGCATGTTCAGGGGCCGCACCGTCATCATGCCGTAACCGATCCCCGCCGCCACATAGGACCGCAACGAGGCGATGGATTTGGTTTCCATGATGACATGAGGCGTGCCGCCGATCTGGCGGAAGAGCCCGAGGAAGTAATCGCGCGTCAGCGGCAGGTCGATCAGGATGAAGGGATCGTCGATCAGCTCGGCCAGCCGGATCGAGCGGCGCGCGGCAAAGCGGTGATCGGCGCCGACCAGCACATAGGTCTTGAGCTGGGCCAGTTCGATGAAATCGACATCCGGCGGCATGTTGAGATTATAGGTCAGCGCCAGATCAATCCGCGCGAGACGCAGCGCCTCGATGATCTCGGCCTCGCTGCCTTCGGTCAGCGTCATGCGGGCGTCTGTGTGGCGGCGCGAGAAACCGGCCCAAAGCTCGGGCGCGATCAGCGGCGCGAAGGTGAAGAAAGTGCCCACATTCAGCGCTCCCGAAATATGGTCGTTCACGTCATTGGCGACCTCGTAAAGCTCGGCGGCGGTGCGCAGGCTTTCCTTGGCGGCGCGCAGCAAGCGGGTGCCTGCGGGTGTCAGCGACAGGCCCTGCGCATGGTGGCGCAGGAAAAGCTGCACGTTGAATTCGGTTTCGAGGTGAGAAATCGCCGCCGAGATCGAGGGCTGCGAGATATTCACCTGTTCCGCGGCCTTGGTGACCGAGAGGGTCTCTCCGGCCGCAATGAAATAGCTGAGTTGCCTAAGTGTGAAACGCATTCTGTCCATCCCTTTCAGACGCGCAAACGAAGCATTCTGAATCGGACCTTCCGGCGTAGATGGAAAGCACCTTATTCCGGCATGTTTTCATATGTGTAATTGCACCAGCTCGCCGACAAGACGGGCGAGGCTTTGATCGCAAAGCGCCAGTTGCGCCGCCGAGATGAATTCATCGGGCTTGTGGCCCTGATCCATGAAACCCGGGCCGCAGATCGCCGTGGACATGCCGGTTGCCTGCTGGAAAAGCCCGCCTTCGGTGCCGAAAGCCACCTTGATTGCCGGGCCGTTCTCGCCGGTGATGCGTCGCAAAAGCGCGATGACCGGATCGCTGTCGGGCGTTGTCAGTCCGGGATAGCCCGAGATTTCGGTAATCTCGATCCGGGCTTGCGGGAAGCGGTCGCGATGGGGGGCGGCGATGGTTTCGGCGTCGAGCGCAAGGCCCGCCAGGATCTCGGCCGGATCATCCTCTGCGAGATTGCGGATCTCGAAATCAATCTCGCAGAGGTTCGGCACGATATTGAGCGCGGTGCCCGCGCGCATGATCCCGGCATGAAGGGTCGAATAGGGAATGTCATAGGCCGGATCGCGGTGGCCGGTCAGCGCAAGCTCGGCCTGCCGGGCTTCAAGGCTCGCGATAAAGGCGGCGCCCAGATGGATCGCGTTCAGCGCCTGAGGGGCCAGCGCCGAATGGCCCTCTTGGCCGAAGCAGCAGGCGCGATAGCCGGTCTTGCCCTTGTGGCCGGTGGCGATCTTCATGCCGGTCGGCTCGCCGATGATGCACAGCGCGGGGCGCAGCGGGCGCGCCTCGATAGCCGCGATCAGGCTGCGCACGCCCATGCAGCCGATTTCCTCGTCATAGGACAAAGCGAGATGCAGAGGCCGTGTCAGCGGACGCTTGGCCGCCAGCAAAAGCGCGCGGATCGCCGCCGCGACAAAGCCCTTCATATCGGTGGTGCCGCGCCCGTAATAGCGCCCGTCCTCTTCCGTCAGCGTGAAGGGATCGCGCGTCCAATCCTGCCCGGCCACCGGGACGACATCGCTATGACCGGACAAGACCACCCCGCCCGCGATCTCGGGCCCGACGCTCGCCCAAAGATTGGCGCGGCTGCCGTCGTCATGGGCAAAACGCTCGATCCGCGCGCCTGCGGGGCCGAGCAGGCTTTCGACATAATCGAGCAGATCAAGGTTCGAGCGGCGCGAGATCGTCTCAAACGAGATCAGCCTGCGCAGGATGTCGAGGGTCGAGGGCGTCGCGGTCACGGTCATCTTTCAGGGAATCGGGGGCGACCGAAGCCGCCCCACACAGGGATCACAGATCGCCGGGCACGCCATAGCTTGGCGCGGCATCGGGATTGAGCGCACGGGTGACATAGGCTTCCATCTCCAGCCGCCAGCGCGCCCAAAGCGCCGCGCAATCCTCGATCGGATCGCCCTCGCTCCAGTCTATGCGCAGATCGGCAATCGGCCAGCTCACCTTATCGACGATGATCAGGCCCATGGAATGCACCGGACCTTCCTCGCCCCCCGCCGCGACCGAGGCGCGCATTCCGGCCAACAGCCTGTCGCCGAGATGCTGGCCCTTGGCGGCGGCGAATTCCGCGACCATCCTCTCGGGGATGTCGGCGGCGCAAAGCAGATTGCCCGCCGCCGCGACGCCCTCGCCATAGGCAATCGCATGGGTGCCAAGCGTGCGCGCCCCCGACCAGCCCGCCGTGCCGCCGTTGCGATCCACCAGCGCCAATTGGCGAAAGTCGATATGCGGCGCCTCGGCGGTCAGCCGGGCGAGTGCGTCCGAGGCCGAAAGCCCTTGCGCCATCAGATCGAGCCCCTTCGGGCCGAGGCTCGGATCGGTGATGTTCTGGGTCGCAACCACGCCGACGCCTGCCCGCGCATGGGCGCAACGCGCGGCCACGCAAGGCGACGAGGACGAGACCGCGATCCCGAACATGCCGGTGTCAGGGCAGCGCCCCGAAATCGAGAAGGTCATGCCCGCCCCCTCATGCGTCCGGAATGACGGCGGTCGCCTCGATCTCGACGATCCATTCGGGACGCGCCAGCGCGGGCACGACGATCCCGGTCGAGCAGGGATGCACGCCTTTGATATGCTTGCCCATTTCCTGATAAACCGCCTCGCGGTAACGGATATCGGTGACATAGACGACGATGCGGCAAATATGCTCCATCTTCGATCCCGCCTCTTCGAGCAGCATCTTGATGTTTTCCATCGTCTTGCGCGTCTGCATCGCAGGATCGCCGACATGCAGACATTCGCGCGTGTCGAGATCTTGCGCGACCTGACCGCGCAGGAACACCATCGTGCCACGCGCGACGACGCCCTGGCTCAGATCGTTGTTCAGATTCTGCTCGGGATAGGTTTCTTTGGTGTTGAAGGGGCGGATGCGGTGATGAACGGTCATCTGTTTGGCTTTCCTGAAAGAATTAGCGTTTGTCGCCCCAGACCTGATCGGACAGGCCTGCGGATTTGTGGGTGAAGCGCAAAGCCTCGTTCCAGTCGAAGTTGCGATAAACCGCCGCGAGATGGGCGAAGGGCGGCGATTGCGCGAACAGCTGGAAGGTCAAGCGGTGGCCGGCGTAATCCGAATTCAGCAGATCACGAGCATAGGCCAGCAGCTTGCGGCGGTCCTCGCTCGCCCAGTTTTCATTGAGCGTGTAGAACTTATCGAGCCACGGCCCGGCCTCGGGATCCTCGAAACTCGCGACATCGGGGGTAATGCAGATCTGGCCGCCGCAAAGCTCGCGGGCGATATGCATCATATGGTGCAATTGCGAGCAGGCGAGCACGCGGCCGGTCATCAAAAGCGACTGGTTCGGCATCAAAAGACCGCCCGGGCTTTCCTCGGCATCGGCAATCGCGGCGGTGAGATGGGCATTGATGCCCTCGCGGTAGCACGCCAGCGTCGCCAGCTTTTCCTGAACCGCCGGTTGATGCTCAAGCCCGGTCTGGCGCACGTTCCACAAAGCCGCGCCGATCAGCATATCGGCAAGCTTCAGGTTGCGCTGCACGAAGGCAAAGGCCGAGTAGCGGTGCAGGGTCGCGCGGATGAAAGTGGCGGCTTTGGTGTGCTGATAAAACAGCACATTTTCCCACGGGATCAGCACATTGTCGTAAACGACCAGCGTCTCGACCTCGTCGAATTTGTTCGAGAGCGGATAATCACGCGCCGGGGCGCGACCGGCAAACCCCGTGCGCGCGATAAAGCGCAGGTTCGGCGAGGAAAAGTCGCAGACAAAGCCCACCGCATAATCCGACATCGCCTCATTGCCCCAATTGGCAATCGTCGGTTTGGTGAAGGCCTGGTTGGCATAGGCGGCCGCGGTTTCATATTTCGCGCCGCGCACGATGATCCCTGCATCGGTCTCCTTGACCACATGCAACAGCATGTCCGGATCCTGATCCTGCGGCCGTTTCGAGCGGTCGCCCTTCGGATCGGTATTGGCCGAGACATGGAACGGGTCGGTCTTGATGACGTGATGGATATGGTTGCGGATATTGGTCGAGAAGCGCGGATCGACCTCGTTCAGGATGTCCTGCCCGTCGTAAAGTGACCACATCTCGCCTGCGGTCTCGTCGCCGACACGGGTGACGACGCCGCCGATATCTTCCAGAACCGTATCGGTGGCGCGGCGTTTGGCGTGCCAGTCGTCCTTGGTATAGGGCAGTTTCAGCCCGACCGAGAAACGCTCGCCATTTTCCTCATAGCTCATCACATCGCGCGTCGCGTCGTCATGCGCCATGTCGTAAATCCGGGCGCGCACGTCGATCATCGGCTTGAACATCGGATGTTTGGTGATGTCCTGCACGCGTTCGCCATTGATCCAGACGCGGCGACCGTCGCGGATGGAATCGCGATACTGTTCTCCGGTTCTTAACATTTTATCCTCAGTTTGGCTTGGGGGCGGAGGTCTTCTCCCGAGGCAGATGCCGCGGGCGGGTCAGTCTTGGGCGCGGGCAAAGCTCTCCCGGCCTCCCGCGCGAGGGGCTGCGCGGGAGGGGAGAACCGATCCCCGGCGGGAGGGTCAGATCAGAAAGGGGTCAGATCAGAAGGGGCTCAGGGTTTGGTGTAAGTCGTCCATTTGCCGTCGCGCACGGTCTTCAGCTCGATCGCGATCGGGGTTTGGGTTTGGCCATTGGCGTCGAAGGTGATCTCGCCGGTGGCGCCGTCGAACTTACCCGAGCGGATCGCCTCGGCCAGCTTGACCTTGTCCTCGGTGCCGACCTCTTTGGCGGCGGCAATGATGATATTGGCCGCGTCGAAGGCGAATTTCGTATAGGGGCTCTCGGGCTCGGCAAAGCCTTTGGCGGTGTAATCGGCCTCCATCTTGGCCAGTTTCGGCGTCTGCGCGGCCGAGGGATAGGACACGATGGCATTCGAGGCGGCATCGCCCGCGACCGAGATGAATTCCGGATCATAGAAACCCGAGATCCCGATCATCGGCTTGTCGAGCCCGATTTCCTTCATCTGCTTGGCGAGAATCCCCGCCTCGGTGATGACGCCGCCAAAATAGACCGCATCGACATTCTTGCCCTTGAGCGCGGTCAGGATGGTGCGGAAATCGGTCGAGCCGACCGGCAGCAGATCGGTCGAGACGATCTCGCCACCCGAAGCCGGGACGAATTCGTTGAAGGCGTCGGCATTGGCCTTGCCGTAATCCGAGGTATCGGCAATCACCGCGATCTTCTTGGCGCCGAAATCCTTGACCGCCCATTCGGCGAGCGGCTTGTTTTCGGTCAGCAGCGTCGGCGTGACGCGGGTCACCTGCAACAGGTTCTGCTTGGTGATATCGGGCGAGATCGCCCCCCAAATCACCAGCGGCACCTGGAAGCGGGCAAAGACCGGCATCGTCGCCAAGGCCACCGGAGAGTTCCAGTGCCCGGTCGCGGCAATCACCTGGGGGTCATTCACAAGTTTCATAGCCGCCGAAACCCCGGTCTGGGGATCAGAGGCATCGTCAAGCACCACCGGCTCAACCGTGAAGGGTTGCGCGGGATCGGCATTCGCCTGCTCGATTGCCAGCAGGAAGCCGTTCTTCGCGCCCAACCCCTGAGCGGCATTGCCGCCAGAGATCGGCCCGATGAAGCCGATCTTCACGGTCGGGCGATCGGCGAAGGCAGGGGCCGCCAGCAGTGCAGTAGAGAGCGCGAGACCGGCCAGAACGGCGCGGCGCGTTGTCGTCAAAAGTGCCATATTCCTCTCCTGTGATTGGCGAGAGTCTCGCCGGTCTTTTCGTTATTTTTCTGGATTTCCATTTGCTTGCGCCAAATTGACGCAGGCGGGAAACGGAAGTCTGGGGGGCGTCTTCCCTTTAGCATCCGCCGAAGATGGCCCCGATGAGAAGCCTTATTATCTGAGCCATTGGGTCAGAAAAAACGAAGCGCCTCGCGCGCCATTTCCATTGCGCGATGAGGGCGCGGGCGCCCATCCTCTTCGGAAAAACCAATCCAATGCATCAACTCGGGAGGATCGGCATGGATAGTCTATTCCTTCAGTACCTGCTCAACTGGCTGGTCCTGGGAAGTATCTATACGCTTGTGGCAATCGGTTTCAGTCTGCTGTTCGGCCTGCTCAACGTCATTCACTTTTCGCATGGGGACGTGTCGATGATCGCCCCCTTCGTGGCTTTGGGCAGCCTGCAGTTCTTGCTGGGAATCACCAGCAGCACGGTTGGCATCGGCCCGATTCTTCTGGTTCTGGCGCTTGCCATTCTGGTCACGGGGGTGATCGGGATCGCGGCGGACCGGCTGGTGATCTCGCGCTTCCGGCAGGCTCCGGCGATGATGGCGCTGGTCGCGACCGTCGCCCTTGGCACGGTCGTGCGCGAGCTCATTCGCGGTTTCTATCCGCAGGGCTCGAACCCCAAGGCCTTCCCCTCGATCGTCGAGGGATTCGTCACGCTGAACAGCCTGCGGCTGCCCGCGCTGCCGGTGCTGATCATCGCGACCACGGTTCTCGTCATCGTGCTGATGGCGGCTTTGATGCAGAAAACCCCGATCGGAATGCGCATCCGTGCCGTGGCCGAAGATGCCGCGACCGCGCGGCTGATGGGGATCACGCCTTCGCGGATCTTTGCCTTCACCTTCTTTCTCGCTTCGGCGGTCGGGGCATTGGGCGCTTTGTTTTTCGCAAGCTATGCTGGCGTCGTGCGCTTCGACTTTGGCGTGCAGCTCGGGCTGATCGGCTTTTCGGCGGCGGTGATTGGCGGGCTGGGTTCAATGACCGGAGCGGTTCTCGGCTCGTTGGCGATTGCCGGGATCGAGACTCTGGTTCAGGCCAATATGGCGGACGGGGCCTCTTATCGGCTCGTCTTCTGCTTCCTTCTGGTCATCTTCATGCTCTGCGTGCGGCCCTCGGGGCTGCTCGGCAAGCCCGTGTTCGAAAAGGTCTGAGCCGATGTCGACGACACTGACCCAAACCGCAAACCGGACCGGGCTTCCTGCAAGCCTTGTCGTCACCGTGACCGAGATCGCCGCCGCCGCCCTGCTTCTGGCCTTTCTGGCCGCAGAATCGACGGTGATGGTCGTGGCGCTTCTGGCGCTGATGGGGGCGATTTTCGCGGGATTGCAGCTTTGGCCGCAGCTCGAAGAGGTGATCGTGCGCGCCTTCCATGATGCGCGCGCCTTGGCGACCGCGCTCGCGCTGATCATTATCCTGATCTATCCGTTCTTTCTGGGCAACAACACCTATGCGCTGCATCTGCTGATCGTCGCGCTGATCTATTCGACGCTGGCGCTGGCGCTGAACTTCCAGCTCGGTTCGGTCAATATCCCGAACTTCGCGACCGGGGCGACCTATGGCATCGGCGCCTATACCTCGGCGCTGCTCGCGATCAATTTCGGCTGGAGCTTCTGGGCGACGCTGCCCGCCGCCGCGATCACCGCGACCGTCTTTGGCTTTCTGCTGGGCATTCCCTCGATGCGGACGCGCGACAGCTATCTGGCGCTGGTGACCATCGCCTTCGGGATCGTCATCCAGCAGCTTTTGAACAACCTCAGCTGGACCGGCGGCGCCAATGGTCTCGTGGGCATTCCCGCGCCCAGCCTTTTTGGCCATTCCTTCATGTCGCCGATCGAGATCGCGGGCCGCAAATTGCCGCCGCAGGCCAATTTCTATTATCTCTCGGCCGCGCTTCTCGGGCTCGCGATCCTCTCGGCGAAACGGCTGCATGAAAGCCGGGTCGGACTGGCCTGGAACGCGATCCGCGCCGATGAGCTGGCCGCGAAATGCCAAGGCATCAATGTCGTCTGGTATAAGATCCTCGCCTTTGGCGTTGACGCCTTTCTGGCGGCTTTCGCCGGGACGATCTATGCGTTCTATATTTCCTATATCTCGCCCGACAACTTCACCTTCCTTGTGTCGGTAACGATCATGACCATGGTGATCGTGGGCGGTATGGACAACACGCTTGGCGTGATCCTCGGAGCCTTCCTGCTGACGATGCTGCCCGAAAAGCTGCGCGTCTTTTCCGATTACCGGCTGCTCTTCGTCTCGGTCGTGGTGATCTTGTTCCTGATCCTGCGCCCGAAAGGGCTCTTCCCGCAGCGTCAGCGCCATTACGGAGAGAAATGATGAGCACCGCTTTGCTTGATCTCAAAGGGCTCGGCATCCGGTTCGGCGGGCTGGTCGCGGTGGATGGGGTCGATCTGACCATCCGCCCCTCGACCATCACCTGCATCATCGGGCCAAATGGCGCGGGGAAATCCACGCTTTTCAACCTCATCACCGGGATCTATCGCCCGACCTCGGGTCAGGTTCTGCTCAAGGGCGAGGACATCACCGGCCAGCCCGCTTATCGCATTGCCGAGAAAGGGATTGCGCGGACCTTCCAATCCTCGCGGCTCTTTGACGATCTCTCGATCCTCGACAATGTCATCATCGGCATGCACGCCCGCACCCGGACCGGCGTGCTGACCGCGCTGTTGCGCCCCGCGCGGGCCAAGCGCGAGCTGGAGGCCTGCGCCGTCGAGGCCGAAGAGATCCTGCGCGTCATCTCGGACGAGCTTTACCAGCGCCGCTATGAGCCCGCGGGCATCCTGCCTCAGGCCGATCGGCGGCGGCTGGAGATTGCCCGCGCTCTTGCCCTGAAGCCGCAGTTGATCCTGCTCGACGAGCCATCCTCGGGGATGGATGACCGCGATACCGCGGCGCTGATGGCGGACATTCGCCGGGTCATGGCCGACCGGCCGGGGCTGTCGTTTCTCATCATCGAACATGACATGCGGCTGGTGGCGGATCTGCCCGAAACCGTCGTGGTGATTGATTACGGCAAGAAGATTGCCGAGGGGCCCTTTGCCGAGGTGCGGCTGATGCCGCGCGTCCAGCAGGCTTATCTGGGACAGAAAGCGGTGGAACATGCTTGAGCTGAGAAATGTCTCGACCTCCTATGGCCCGGTCGGCATGTTGCGCGGCGTCAATTTAAGCGTCGGCAAGGGCGAGCTCGTCTGTCTGCTCGGCCCGAATGGCGCGGGAAAATCGACGACCTTCAAGGCGCTGGCGGGGCTTTTGCCGCTTGATGGCGGCGAGGTCGTAATGATGGGCCAAAACGTCGCGCGGCTCGGCACCGAAAAGCTGGCGGCACTTGGCGTCGGTTTCGTCCCCGAGGGGCGGCGGCTGTTTCCGACCCTGACCGTGCGCGACAATCTGCGACTGGGCTACCGCGCCTCGGGTTGTGCCATTCCGTTCGAGACCCGGCTTGGCCTGATCTATGAGCTCTTTCCGCGCGTCAAAGAGCGGATGGGCCAGTTGGCCTGCACCATGTCCGGGGGCGAGCAGGCGATGGTCGCGCTTGCCCGCGCGCTGATCGGCGATCCGCAGATGCTGATCATGGACGAGCCCTCGCTTGGGCTGTCGCCAAAGCTCATCGACGAATATTTCGAGACGGTCGCGCGCATCCATGCCGAAGGCAAGACCGTGCTTTTGATCGAGCAGAATGCCGAGACCGCGCTTTCGATCTCGGATCGCGGCTATCTGATCGTGCGCGGCCAGATCGCGGTGGCGGGCACGCGGGCGCAGATGCTTGCCGATGATACGATCCAGCACATGTATCTGTGAGCGGATTTCTGTGCCGCGTTCCGCGTGACGCGTGACGCATAAATCCTGATCTTTGCCCCGGGGCGCGCTGTTGCAAGGCGCGCCCTTTCTGCTGTGCGCGACTATACCCAAGTATAGTCCCCCATCCGAACGCAGAGTCGCATTGCGCCGTTGTTTGCGCCATTTTGCCCTCAGCCCGGTGAAGCGGTTTTGCCGGAATTCAGGAAACGACCATGCCCGACGACAGTCGAAGATGCAGGCGCAGGATGCGCGGTAGGGGCTGATCTCGGGCTCTCACCGCTCGTCCTGCGTGTGCAGGAACCAGAGGTGAGCCATGACCATTCACAACATCCTTGCGCCGCGTGCGGCGCTTTCGCAGGTCGGTGCCCTGCTTTGGGGCGCGAAACCCCCGGTGCCGCCTGCGCGTGACGCGCGCCCGGTGCTGCGCTGGCGGATTGATCCCGACAGCGGCAAACTCGAATGCCGCTGGACGCTGCGGATCACCAACCGCCCGGCCTGATCCCGCCCTTTCGCGCCGCGACGGCGCGGCCTCCAAGCCCTCCTTCGGGACGAAATGACAGCTTCGCGTGCCGATCGCGCCTCTGCCCCGGCGCGGTCCATTGCGAAGCGGAAAGTGACCACCATGACCGCAATGACCCCCATGACGCCGCCGCGGGCCACTCTGCCCCGGGGCGCGTCTCGCAAATCCGGGCAGGATCCGCAGGATGCCCGCAAACTCTCCGCCCGTGCCGTGCGCGAGGCGCAAAACAGCCTTGAGGCGACGCTGGTCAACACCCGCGCCAGCCTCAAGGGCTTGACCGAAGACGAGGCCGTGCGCCGCCTTGCCGCCAATGGCCCGAACGAGGTCGCCCATGACCGGCGCACGCCCGCGCTGGTGCAACTCGCGCAGGCCTTCGCCAATCCCTTCATCGCCGTGCTGCTGGCCCTGGCCGCCGTCAGCACCGTGACCGATGTGATCTTGCCGCTGCGCGCGGGCGAGGCGCCCGATTACACCGGCGTCACCATCATCGTCGTGATGGTGCTGTTGTCCGCCGCTTTGCGCTTTTGGCAGGAATACCGCTCGGGCGTCGCGGCCGAGGCGCTGCGCGCCATGGTCCATAACACCGCGACCGTGCTGCGCCGCCCCGCCAAGGACGAGCCCGCGATCTTGCGCGAGATCCCCATGGCCGAAATTGTCATCGGCGATATCGTGCGCCTGTCTGCGGGCGACATGATCCCCGCCGATTTGCGGCTGATTGAATCGCGCGATCTCTTTATCTCGCAAGCTGCTTTGACCGGAGAGGCTTTGCCGGTCGAAAAATACGACACGCTCGGCACGGTCGCGGGTAAATCGGCGGGCCCCGCGGCGGGGGAAGAGCCCGGTCCGCTCGATCTCGCCAATGCTTGCTTCATGGGCACGAATGTCGTCAGCGGCACCGCGACCGCGCTGGTCGTCGCGACCGGCGAGACCAGCTATTTCGGCTCTCTCGCCAAGGCCGTGGTCGGCGCGCGGGCCGAGACCTCGTTTGATCGCGGCGTGAACAGCGTCAGCTGGCTGCTCATCCGTTTCATGCTGGTCATGGTCCCGGTGGTCTTTTTTATCAACGGCCTGACCAAGGGCGACTGGACCGATGCCTTCCTCTTCGCGCTCGCCGTGGCGGTCGGCCTGACGCCCGAGATGCTGCCGATGATCGTCTCGTCAAACCTTGCGAAAGGCGCGGTGGTGATGGCGCGCAACAAGGCGGTGGTGAAGCGGCTGAATGCGATCCAGAACCTCGGCGCGATGGATGTGCTCTGCACCGACAAGACCGGCACGCTGACCCAAGACCGCATCATTCTGGAGCATCATTTCGATCTCGACGGCTTCGAGGATACCCGCACGCTGGAACTCGCCTGGCTCAACAGCCACCACCAAAGCGGGGTCAAGAATCTGATGGACCGCGCGGTGGTCGAGTTTGCCAGCCGCGATGAACAGGCCGTCGCGGCGGTCCGCGAGTTCCGCAAGATCGACGAGCTGCCCTTTGATTTCGAGCGCCGCCGTCTCTCGGTCGTGGTCGAGGATCCCCAAGGCGCGCAGCTTTTGATCTGCAAAGGCGCGGTCGAGGAAATGCTGGCGATTGCGACCGCCTACCGCGACGGCGACACCAGCGAGATCCGCCCGCTTGACACCGCCACCGCCGAGCGGCTGACCCGGATGGCGCGCGATTACAACCGCGAGGGCTTCCGCGTCCTTCTGGTCGCGAGCCGCGCCATCCCGGCAGATGAGGCCAAGCCCGCCTACGGCGTCGCCGATGAGCGCGAGATGGTGCTGCAAGGCTTCCTGACCTTCCTCGACCCGCCGAAGGACAGCGCGCGCGAGGCGATTGCGGCGCTGGCCGATTACGGCGTCACCGTGAAGGTGCTGACCGGCGACAATGCCGTCGTCACCGCCAAGATCTGCCGCGATGTCGGGCTTGATCCGGGCGAGCCGGTCTCGGGGCGCGAGATCGAGGCGATGGATGATGCCCAGCTCACCGCCGAGGTCGAGACCCGCACGATCTTTGCCAAACTCACGCCGCTGCAAAAATCGCGCGTGCTGAAAACCCTGCAAGCCAATGGCCATACGGTCGGATTTCTGGGTGACGGCATCAATGACGCGCCCGCCTTGCGCGATGCCGATGTCGGGATCTCGGTCGATGGCGCCACCGATATTGCCCGCGAATCCGCCGATATCATCCTGCTCGAGAAAAGCCTGCTCGTGCTGGAAAAAGGCGTGCTGACCGGGCGCGAGACCTTCGGCAATATCATCAAATATCTGAACATGACGGCGAGCTCGAATTTCGGGAATGTCTTCTCGGTTCTGGTCGCGAGCGCCTTTCTGCCCTTCCTGCCGATGCTGGCGATCCATCTGCTGATCCAGAACCTGCTTTACGATATCTCGCAACTCGCTTTGCCCTGGGATCGCATGGACAAGGAGTTTCTGAAAAAGCCGCGCAAATGGGATGCCAAGAACATCGGGCGCTTCATGATCTGGATCGGGCCGACCTCGTCGATCTTTGACATCAGCACTTTCGCCTTGATGTGGTATGTCTTCGGCGCGAATTCGGTCGCGCATCAATCGCTCTTCCAATCGGGCTGGTTTATCGAAGGGTTGCTGTCGCAAACGCTGGTCGTCCATATGCTGCGGACCCAGAAGATCCCCTTCCTCCAAAGCCGCGCCGCGCCGCCCGTCATGCTGATGACCGCGCTGGTCTGTGCGCTTGGCATCGCCATCCCCTTCACCGGTTTTGGTGCCTGGATCGGATTGCAGCCGCTGCCGCTGGCCTACTTCCCTTGGCTGGTTGTCACACTCGCCGCCTATTGTGTGACGGCGCAGACGATGAAGCGCCTTTATATCCGCCGCTTTGGACAGTGGTTCTAAGCCTGACCTTTCCCGCCGCGCCCCTCGCTTCCGGGGCGCGGCCCTGATCTTCGGACCTCTTCATGCGTTTCATCCAAAGCTTTGACGGGCTGCAATTTCTCGACACATTCGCCGCGCTTCTCGCGGCTTTCGTTTTGGGCACCTTGATCGGGGCCGAGCGGCAATATCGCCAGCGCACCGCCGGTCTGCGCACCAATGTGCTGGTGGCCTTGGGGGCGGCGGCCTTCGTCGATCTGGGCGGGCGCGTCGGCGGTGCTTCGGAATCGGTGCGGGTGATTTCCTATGTCGTCTCGGGCATCGGCTTTCTCGGCGCGGGCGTGATCATGAAAGAGGGCATGAACGTGCGCGGGCTGAACACGGCGGCGACGCTCTGGTGTTCGGCGGCGGTCGGCAGTGCGGCGGGGGCGGGGCAACTGGCCGAGGCGGTTTTGCTCACCTTCTTCATCCTTGCCGGAAACACGCTGCTGCGGCCCTTGGTCAATGCGATCAACCGCATCCCGATTGACGACCGCGCGGGCGAGGCGACCTATGAGGTCAGCCTGATCTCAACCCCCGAAGCCATGCCGAAACTGCGCGATCTCTTGGTGCAGGAACTCGAGGCCGCGCATTACCCGGTCAGCGATGTCGAGATCTTCGAGCGCGGCGATGACACCGTCGAGATCATCGCGACGCTGGTCAGCACCGCCGTCGAGCCCCATGAGATCGAGGCCGTCACCCGCCGTCTCGCGCGGCAGGCCGGGGTCGCCAATGCCTCGTGGGATGGCAGCACGCGCGAATGAGGCGGTTTGCGGCGCGGGTCTTCTTTGCTAGGCAAGAGAGAGCCGCCGCTTCTGACGGGACCCAAGGCATGAGACGACCCCGCGCCCAGATCCATCTTGGCCGTCACCCGCAGCTGACGCTTGGCCTGCTGTCGGCGGCGATGGCCGTGATCTTTCTGGCCGATACTTTGACCGATTACGCGATTGCGGCGGCGGTGTTTTATACAGCGGTGATCCTCGCCGCCGCTCGGCTTTTGCCAGCGCGGCGCGTGGTCTGGCTCGCCTCGATCTGCGTGGCGCTGACGCTTCTGAGTTTCGCCATGACCCATTCGGGCGGCTATGAGGTCGGGCTGATCAACACCGCGATCAGCATGATTGCGATTGCGATCACCGCTTGGCTGGCGCTTCGGCTGGTCGAGGCCGAAGCCGCCGCCCATGCCACGCGCGAGCGGCTCTTGCGCATGGCCCGCGTGACCAGTCTGGGCGAGCTCACCGCCTCGATTGCCCATGAGGTGAACCAGCCACTCGCGGCGGTCGTGACCAGCGCCGGGGCCTGTCGGCGCTGGCTCGCGCAGGAGCCGCCGGTGCTCGACAAGGCCGCGGCCGCGCTGGACCGGATCGAGCGCGAGGCCACGCGCGCCAGCGCCGTCATCGCCCGCGTGCGCGGCTTCGCCAGTGGCAAACCGCCCGAGCGCGCCGCTTTCGCGCTGCAACCCTTGGTGCTCGACATCGCCGAAATGGCGCGGGATCAGATCGACCGCGCCGGGATCAGCCTCACGCTTTTTCTGCCTGAAAGCCTGCCCGAGGTTCACGCCGACCGGCTGCAAATCGGGCAGGTCGTGACCAATCTTTTGCTGAACGCGATCGAGGCTTTGCGCGCCCCCGAGATCTCGCCGCGCGAGATTGAGATCTCGGCTGAGGCCATCGGCGACGAGGTCCGCGTCCGCGTCCAAGACAGCGGTCCGGGCTTTTCCGAGACCGAGGCCGCGCAGCTTTTCGATGCCTTCTGGACGACGAAACCCGACGGGATCGGCCTTGGCCTCACCATCTGCCGCTCGATCGTTGAGGCGAATGGGGGGCGCATCCGCGCCTCGGCCCTGCCGGGCGGTGCGGCGCTGGAATTCACCTTACCCACCACAGGACATGCGCCATGAGCCATCCGCTGCAGATGGTCCATGTGATCGACGATGACGCGGCTCTGCGCGAGGCCTTGCAGGATCTGCTGGCCTCGGTCGCGCTGCCGGTGACGCTTTACCCCTCGGCGCAGGCCTTTCTGGAGGCCGCGCGGCCCGAAGTGCCCTCGGTCCTTGTCACCGATGTGCGGATGCCGGGGATGGGCGGCATGGATCTCTTGGCCCAGATGGCGGGGCAGGGCGCGGAAGGGCCTCGTATCGACATGCCCGTGATCGTGATGACCGCGCATGGCGATATTGCGATGGGCGTGCAGGCGATGAAGCGCGGCGCGATTGATTTCCTGACCAAACCGTTCCGCGATCAGGATCTGCTCGACGCTGTCCAGCGCGGGCTCGACGCTGACCGCCAGCGCCGAGACGCGGCGGCGCGGCAGGCCCGGCATCTGGCGCAATGGCAGGCGCTGACGCCCGGAGAGCGAGAGGTCGCGCGGTTGGTCGTGCAAGGGCTCTTGAACAAACAGATCGCGGGTGAATTGGGCCTCAGCGAGATCACCATCAAGGTCCGGCGTGCGCAGGTCATGCGCAAGCTTGGGGCCAAGACTTTGGCTGATCTCGTGCGTCTGGTCGATGCAGCAGGCGACGCCTGATCTGCCGATCAAAGGCTTTGCGGATTGACCCGGGCAACGATGAGCGGGTCATCGGTGATCCGGGGAAAATCGGGCAGATCGGCGGGCGACAGGCCAAGCGCGGCCGCCATGACCTCGGGCGCGAAGGCGGCGGGGATGGTGCGGATGCCGATATCCTCTGGCATGGGCTGATCGAAGAAGATCAGGAAATGGATTTCCTCGGGGCCAAGCACCTCGATGTGATGGGGATAGGCGCGCGGGATGAAATAGACATCGCCCGGCGCGAGATCCCATGTCTCGGTGCTGCTGTCGGGGTTTTGCAGCGTCATGCGCGCGCGCCCCGCTGCGACATAGCCCATCTCGGCGGTCTCGGGATGCCAATGCGGCTCGCGCATTCCGTCTGCGGTGACGCGCAGCGAATACATCGAGATCTCGCGCAGATCGGGCCAGAACTGCGCCCGCGCCAAGCGCGCCGTGCCGAAACTCGCCGCAATCATCGCGGGCTGGGCCTCAAGATCGAACTTATGGGCCGTGGCGCGGTCGGTCTCGGGCACCGACCGCGCGGGTCCCTCACGGCGCGCGAGATAGGCGCCGTCGGTGACATGGCGCATCGGGGCAAATGCGGCGGCGGGCAGGCCATAGGCATTGCCAAGCGCGGCATCGCTCATCGCGCCGAAGGTGCCTTGCAGCGAGAAATCCTCGGGGCGTTCGTGGCGAAAGGCGATGATCATCTCGGCGGGCGCGGCGCCGGTGTTCTCGATCGCGTGCAACGCGCCCGAGGGGATGTGAAACATCTGCCCCTGCGTGATGGTAAAGGCGGAATAGACATCGCTGCTGGCCAGAACCGTGACCCGCGCCGCGCCGCGCAGACAATAGCCGAGCTCGACGCAATTGGCGTGCCAATGCGGCACGCGCAACGCGCCGGGCGCCAGTGCGAGGCGCTTGATCGAGAGACCGCGCATCACCGGCAGATCATCGGCATTGACCTGCGTGACGGTGCCAAGATCCGAATTGTGGATGATCCGGCCATTCAGAAGGGACATCTTGTGCATCATCTGATCCTCTCTTTGCCGCGCTGCGGGATGGGGTTTGCGCATCCGAAACTATCCGCGTGAGGCGGCGGATTTGCAAAGCCAAGCGCAGACCGGGCCGGATCAGGAGTTGGTGATCGGGGCGTCGAGCCCGCGCCGCTCGCGCAAAAGCTCGATGAGCGCGCGCAGCTTGGTCGGGACATGGCGGCGTCCGGGATAATAAAGGCGCAGCCCGTCAAAGGCCGGGGTCCAACCGTCGAGCACCTGCACCAACTCGCCCCGCGCCAGATAGCCCGCGAGCGGGCGCTCGGCCAGAAAGGCGAGCCCCGCACCGGCCAGCGCCGCTTGCAGCATCAGCCCGCTTTCGTCGAGCGTCAGCGGCCCCTCGACATCGACCGTCAGGCTTTCGCCGCGCCGCGCGAATTCCCAGTGATAGGTCCGCCCGCTGGCCATGCGCGCGCGGATGCAGCGATGCGCCGCCAGCTCGGAAGGATGCTCGGGCAAGCGGCGGTCGCGGAAATAGGCGGGCGAGCCGACGACGATCAGCCGCTCTTTCTCGGTGATCGGGATCGCGATCATATCTGGCGGCACCGATTCTGCCAGCCGCACGCCCGCGTCAAAGCCCTGACCGATGACATCGACCAGCGCACCCTCGGTCACCAGTTCGAGCGACATTTCAGGATAGCGGCGCAGATATTCGAGCAGCACCGGCTCAAGCAGAATCCGCGCGGCGCCCAAAGCCAGATTGAGCCGCAGCACCCCGGTCGGACGCTCCTGCGAGGCGCGCGTGCGCTCGAGCGCGCCGTCGATGCTGGCCAAGGCGGGCGAGACCTCGGCGACGAAAGCCTGCCCCGCCGCCGTCAGCGCCACCGAGCGGGTCGAGCGGTTGAAAAGCCGCGTCTCGATCCGCGCCTCAAGGGCCGCGACCGCATGGCTCAACGCCGAGGACGACAGGTTCAGCTCGCGCGCGGCGGCACGAAAGCCGCCGAGACGGGCGACGGTGACCACGGCTTCAAGCTCGGCCAAAGTGGCTTTCATTGCGCGATTTTCCTCATCAGCCTGTCTTTGATTGCCAAGCTTATCCTATCACTGCGCCGGGTGCATATCTCCGTCACCGCAGAAGGAGATCGCAAGATGAAAATAATCGATCAGATCTACATCGATGGCGCATTCGTGACCCCCGAGGGCACCGAGCGCTTTGCTTTGTTCAACCCCGCCACCGAAGAGCAGATCGGCGAGGTCCGCCTTGGCAATGCCGAGGATGCGAAAAAGGCGATTGCCGCCGCGCGCCGCGCTTTCCCCGCGATGCGCCGCACCACGCCGTCAGAGCGCGTCGTGCTGTTGCACCGGTTGCGCGATGCGGTTCTCGCCGACCGCGACCGGCTGATTGCCGCGATGTCCGAGGAATATGGCGCGCCGCAAAGCTTTATCACCGCCTCGATCGCCCATGCGGCGCAAGTCTTTGACGAGGCGGCCAAAACGGCCGCGAGCTTTGCGTTTACCCGCCAGATCGGAACCACCGAGGTGGTGATGGAGCCGGTCGGCGTCGCCGCCGCGATCACGCCTTGGAACAGCGACATCAGCTTCATCTGCACCAAGCTCGCCACGGCGCTGGCGGCGGGCACGAGCATTGTCATCAAACCCTCTGAAATGAGCGCGATTCAGACGCAGGCGATCGTGGAAACCCTGCATGGCGCGGGCCTGCCGCGTGGCGTTTTGAATGTGGTTAACGGCTATGGTCAGGTCGTCGGCGAAGAGTTGAGCCACAATCCCGGCATCGCCAAGATCAGCTTCACCGGCTCGACCGCGACCGGCCGGGCGATCCTGCGCGGGGCGTCCGAGAGCTTCAAACGGGTGACGCTCGAGCTGGGCGGCAAGGGGCCGCAGATCGTGCTCGACGATGCCAATCTCGATGAGGCGCTGCCCCATATCGTGACCTCGGCCTTTCGCAACAGCGGTCAGGCCTGCATCGCTGGCACGCGCGTCCTGATTCCCGAATCGCGCAAGGCCGAGATCCTGCCGCGCCTCGCGGAAGCCTTTGCAGCAGTGCAGGTCGGGGCCGCCGATGATCCCAGCGTCGGCGTCGGTCCAATGGTCAGCGCCAAGCAATGGGAGCGGGTTCAGTCCTATATCCAGCTCGCGCAGGACGAGGGCGCTGCGGTGCTCGTCGGCGGCGCGGGCCGTCCGGAGGGCATCGAGCGCGGCTGGTTCGTGCGGCCGACGGTTTTCGTCGATGTCACCAATGACATGCGGATTGCGCGCGAAGAGGTGTTCGGGCCGGTGGTCAGCGTGATCAGCTACCGCGACGAGGACGAGGCAATCGCTCTGGCCAATGATACCGATTATGGCTTGCAGGCCTATATTCTCGGCTCGGATGAAAACCGGATGCGGCGGATTGCCAAAGAGCTGATCTCGGGGCGGGTGGTTTTGAACGAAGCGGCGCCGGATGCACAGGCTCCGTTTGGCGGCTTTAAACATTCGGGCATTGGCCGCGAATTCGGCGCCTTTGGCCTCGAGGCCTTTCTCGAACCGAAAGCGATTATCGGCTAAAAGCGCGGGATCGCGACATTGAAAAAACCGCCCCGAGATAATCGGAGCGGTTTCTTGATTTTAAGCTCAGGCTGCTGCGACGAGCGGCTTGGAATTTTGAATGTGGCGCACGACCAATTTACGCGCCTGACGGCCCGAAATCAGCACACGAGCGGTCGAGGGCGAGTAATCGCGGTCTTTCAGCTCTGGGAACAGCGCGAAGATCTCTGCGCGGGCTTCCGGCGAAACCGTCGAGAGCGCCATCGGACCGGTATAAAGCGATTCCGTCTCGGTGCCATTGGCAAGCACGACCTCATGCTGATCGAACAGCATGTGGAAATATTCGACTTCGGCGAGATCGGTGGCGATATTGATGCCCTCGATCTGGAGAAGCTGCTTTGCCGCGACCAGAACCTCATCGGTGCCGAAAAGTTTCTCGGCAATGCGCGAGCGCACCAGAACGCGGTGCTGCGGCGAAACCGACAGATCGCTCGCCGGGAAGCCAGCGCCCAAAGCACCCGCTGCAATCCGGACCGGACGCAGTTTTTCATGCTTGGCCAGATCTTTTGCGCTGAGCTTGGTCGAGCCGATCCAGCGGATCGGTTGCGGGCCGTGATCCTTGGTCAGCACCAGATCGCCAACGCGCAGATTCTCGATGGCAATCTCGCCATTGGCGGTTGCAATCAGCGTGCCTGCTGCAAAACACAGAATATCGCCGATTTCTTTGTCGGGGATTTCATGGGTTTCGCGGATATTGACCGTAATCGGCGCACTCGGACGCGAGTTGTCGATGGTCGCAATATAGATGCTATCGTTGTCCCAAACGTGATCCGAGACTTCGCGGAAATCGGGGTTTGTGAGAGCTACTTTTTCAGCCTCATTGGCCAAAGCTTCGACAATATCTTTATGCTTGGCGTGAACCGTAATCGTCTGACCTTTGAAGGTCAACGTCGCGGTCACATAAACATCGTCCTTCGAAAATTGATCCGGTGCGAGCAGTTTGAGCGCGCCAGCATCGGTCTGGATAAGGCTGGCACTAATGGTGTCAATTTTGAAAGTGACGCTCAGGCCGCTGAAAACGCCGCCGTTCTGGGTGCTGCCGACGCTTTCAAAGCTGATATCGGCTTTACCGATATATTTCGACGGAACCGGATTGTTGTTGACGATAGGTGCGACATAGTCGCCGGTCGCCAAAGTGCCGGGGCCAGATGCGTCGTTTGCGACGTCGAATTTGTTGACTTCGGTCGAGCTTCCGAAGGTATTGCTGAATTTAGCTCCGCCTCGGCTGGGATCAAAGTTGAGGTCGTAGCCGTTGTTGGCATCGCCGGTCAGAGTTCCGCGGGGGAAGTCGATAATATAAGACATAATGGTGCTTTCATTTTCCGCCGAGGTCGAAAATGGCCGAGCATTTTCAGTCCGACAGGAGGAGAGGATGGGCCGCGCAATTGCGCGCTCACCCTTAAAAATTGCCCCTAAAAGAGTCAACAACCTTAAGGAGATATTAACAAAGACCGAATATGCGCATTATATCGTGAGGTCGGAATATAATAACTTATTCAACGAGAAATTAACTCTAATAAGCATAGCTAACGGCAATTTGTAATTGCAATAAGATTGAATAACCCAATTAAATTTGCGCAATACGAGTGCTTGCCTGCGACAATCTGTCAACCGGCCCATATCGACCGTCATCGCGGCCAACCTCCTAGCATCGGCGAAGCTTTGCCGAGCCACGCGGAGGCTGCTCTCGTCGGGGCTCTTCCTGCGCCACGCGGGGCGATGATCTCGGGTCTTGGTGGTGCCGGGGGATTTCCTGTTGGACAGCGCGCGCGGGCGACGCAATAAGGGCCGCAGATTCAGGCCTCCGGGCCCTTTTGCCTGCTGGTTAAGCAGGTCCCTTGGTTTGACGCAGCAGGTTACAGATGAGCAATATTCAGAAAATCGCAATTGTCACCGGCGGTCTGACCGGGATCGGGAAAGCGATTGCGCGCCGGTTTCTCGATGACGGGTTCGCCGTCCATATCGGCGCGCGTCGCGGGGCCGATCCGGATTTTGCGCAAGATCTGCGCGAGACCTATGGCGACGCGGTTTCCATCGGCGCGCTCGATGTGCGCGACAGCGACAGCGTGGCGACTTTCGTCGATGCGGTGATCGCGGCGCGCGGTCATGTCGATGTGCTGGTCAATGCGGCGGGGATCTATGAAGAGGCGGCGGTCGCGGGCCATTCCGACAAGCTGTGGGACGACACGATCGAGACCAATCTCACTGGCACCTTCAAGATGATCCGCGCCGTCATGCCGCTGATGCTGGCGCGCAAATATGGCCGCATCATCAACATCGCCTCGGTCGCGGCCCATCAGGGCATGGCCAATAACGCGGCCTATTGTGCCTCGAAGGCCGGACTTCTGGGCTTGGGCCGCTGTGTCAGCCTTGAGGGCGCGGCGCAGGGCGTGACCTGCAACAGCATCAGCCCGACCTGGGTCGAAACCGAGATGCTCCAGCAGTTCATCGAGCAGGACATCGCCCAGACCGGCCTGCCGCGGGCCGAGGTGCGCGCGAAATACGAGGCCTCGAACCCGCAGGGCCTGCTGGTCCAGCCCGAGGAAATCGCGAGCCTCGCCGCCTTTCTGGCAAGCGACGCGGCTCGCGCGATTACGATGGCCGATTATCAGGTCAATGCCGGATCGCTCTGGTAAGACTTGCCCAGATCAGACGTAATTGAGGTGGCCTGCAACCGGCGGGCCACCACTTCGGCGGGGTCCGAGACGGCGAATGGGCCAAGGTCCAGCCCGGCCCACAGGCGTTTCGCCACCGCATTGTCAAACCGCGCATTGGCCCGCAAAGTCGTCGGCGCCTCGCGCAGCAGGCGCTGCTCGGGGGCGGTGAGGGGCGCGGTTCGGGTCCAGTCCTCGGCCGGGATCACGGTCAGGCCCGGCGCATCCTTCGGCCAAGTCACCGCATCATCCGCGATCAGATTGACATAATGCAGCCCCTTGGCGCCAAGCTGACGCGTCAGGAACCGCGCCGCCGCGCGCACATCGGTCATCTTGAAGCACAGCCCCTCCGGCACGCTGCCAAGCTTGCGGCAGGCGGTCAAGATGGTCTCGTAAAGATCCTTGGGGTTCGGCGCGTCGAGATCGCAAAGCGATGGCAGGCGGATGATTGACGCATCGAGACCCGAGGCGGCAATCGCGTCCTCTGCCGCGATCTTGGCCGCGCCATAGCCCGAGATGCCCGCGAAGATCGGCGTCGGCCCTTCGGGGAAGGGTCCGCCGATATCGGGGAAAACCGAGGTCGAGCTGGAAAAGACCAAGGCCGCCCCGGCGTCACGGCAGAATTGCAGGATCGTGGTGATGCCGGCTTGCGACCAGGCCTCCATCCGCGCGCGATCCACAGCAAGGTTCACCATCGCCGCGCAATGGATCACGCCAGAGACCTGCTCGGCCAACTGCGCATAATGCTCGGTATCGAGACCAAAGCGCGCCTCGTCAATCGAGCCGGTGACGGCGACAATCCGGTCCTCGGCCACGCCAAAGGCCTTGGCCTGCGTCCTCAGTCGCTCCAGCGGGTCGCGGTTGCGCGGGCGCACGAGGCAATAAACGACATGGCCTGCGGGCAGGTCGCGCGCGGCTTCGGCCAGCACATGGCCGCCGAGAAAGCCGGTCGCGCCTGTCAGGAAAATGCCGGGCCGGTCGAAGCTCGTGGGCGCGGTCTCGGCTTCTTCGGTCAAAAGCGCGTGCAGCCGGGTCAGCGGCAGGTTCAGCGCCCAGTCGAAATCAACCTGACGACCATAATCGCTCTCGATAGCCAGCAGCAGGTCGACGCACATCAGCGAGTCGCCGCCCAGATCGTGGAAGGACAGCGCCGGGTCGATGCTGCCCGCCGGGCAACGCAGGATCGCGGCGGCCAGACGGGTGACGGGCAGCGCATCGGCGTCATCGGCCAGATCGGCATCATCCTGCGGCGGTTTGGGCAAAGCCTTGAAATCGCATTTGCCCGAGACCGGGTTGATCGGGATTTCATCGAGCTGGACCAGATAGGTCGGGATGCAATAGCGCGGCAGAACCTTGGCCAGCACTTCCGCCAAGGCCTGCGGCATCCGCTGCCAAACCGCCTCGATCCCCCAATCCTGCGCGTTCCGGGCGCGCTGCGCGGCGTCGGCGGTGTAATAGAAGAGCAAAAGCTGGCCGCGATCATCGCTTTGCTGGACCCAGGGAATGCCCTTGGTGAAGCCGAGATGCGCGGTCAGGGTCTCGGTCAGCTCGCGGGTCTGGATGCTGTGGCCGCGCAGTTTCAGCATATGGGCGACGCGGCCCATGACATAGATCTGGCCGTCTTCCGTGACATAGCCCTGATCGCCGGTGTCATAAAGCCGCCGCTCTTGGCCTTCGAGCGTGACTATGCGGAAGCGCTGCGCGGTATCCTCGGGGCGGTTGATATAGCCGGGCCCGAGCATACGTGGCCCCTCGAAATGCAAAAGCCCCGGCTGGCCGGGCGGGCAGGGCTGGTCCTTGTCGTCCAAAACCACGGCGCGCAGATGCGACATCGCCACGCCGACCGAGACCGGCTTGCCAGGATCGCGCGCCCCGTCGAGCAGGGTCATGCAGATGTCATGGGTCTCGCAGATGCTATAGAGGTTCCAGATCTCGGTATTGGGCAGCTTCGCGCGGGCCTCGGCGGCCAAAGCGTCGCTCACGACCTCGCCGTTCAGGACGACCCGGCGCAAAGGCAGGTTCGCACCGATTTCAGGCGTGACCGCGCTCAGCGCCTTTTCGAAGAACGAGGGCGTGAAGAGCATCTCATCCAGCCCCGCGCGCGAGATGAACGCGACCAGAGCCTGCGGCGACATCAGATCATTCAGGCCGGGGAAATACAGCTCGGAGCCATTGCGCAGCGGGCGGAACATCTCCCAGATCGCGAAGATATAGATCCCGACCTTCATCGAGGGATCATAGGGCGTATAGGCGTCGCGCCACAGGTAAGACAGGTAAGCCGCGTCATGGGTGACGGGAATGCATTTCGGCCGCCCGGTCGTCCCCGACGTTGCGACCAGATAGATGATATCGGTCGGCGCCACCGGGGCCGCGACCAGCGGCGGGAGGTTGGTTGCGGGCGCAAGGCAAGAGGCCGCCGTGATGACCCGGCAATGGGCGGGAAGCTGGCCGGGCTTCGGCTCTTGGCTGGTGATGATCGTGCCGACCTGCAGCTCATCGACGATATTTGTCAGCACCGCCTGCGGCATCGCCGGATCGAGATGGACGAAGGGCCGCCCCGTCACCACTGCCGCAATCGAGGCCGCGCCCATCAGCGTGCTCGGCGTGCCAAAGACCCCGACCGGGCCGTCGTCGCGCATCTGGCTTAGGAAGACGCGCACGAAATCCGCGAGCGCGGCGTAGCTCAGACGGTGGTCCTGATCGTGCAGCGCGGGCCGGTTGGCATGGGCCGCAAAGGCGCGGACAAGCTCTGCGGGGACGGTCTCGCCGTCGGAAGGAATCGTCGTGACCGAGTGGGGCATGTCGCAAAAGCTCTGTAAAGGGTCGTATTATATCGTTCGAATAGGAGAGTCGTCCCGACTTGTCCACATCCGCCTGCGCTGCCTAGCCGATTGTCGCAGGCTTGGCACGATCTTGCTTGCCGCGGGGGAAGGGTCAGCGAAAGCCTGCTTCGGCGAAGTCCGGGCGCGAGACTGCGCGATCTGCACAACCGCCGCGCGAATCACGAAAGACGCGGCCTCTGCCGGGCAGAGCGCCGAGAAGCGCGCTCAAAGCGGCTTCAGGCAACATCCTCTTTCGGTGGGCGCAAATAAATGATGCCGTAATCTCTATTTACTTGGTCGTGATTTCTCCCGAGCATATCCGCAAGTGACCTCCAGCGAGAGAAGCGAGATGACGAGCACAGCCGACAATCTGCAAGTTGCCACCCGCCTTGACGCCGATGTCCTTGTGATCGGCGGCGGGCCTGCCGGAACCTGGGCCGCGATTACCGCGGCGGCGCAGGGGGCGAAGGTGATCCTCGCGGACAAGGGGTTTTGCGGCACCTCGGGCGCGACCGCGCCTTCGGGGACGGGCGTGTGGTATGTGCCGCCGGACCCGGGCCTGCGCGCCAAGGCGATGAATTCGCGTTGGGACATGGGCGGGCGGCTGGCCGATCCGGTCTGGATGCGGCGCGTGCTCGACCAGACCTATAGCAACGTCAATCTGCTGTCCGAATGGGGCCATCCTTTCCCGCAGGCGGCCGATGGCACGCAGATCCGCACCTCGCTCGATGGGCCCGATTACATGCGGCTGATGCGCAAGCGGGTCAAGGCGGCGGGGGTGCGCATTCTCGATCACAGCCCGGTGCTCGAACTTCTGCGCGACGGATCGGGGGCGGTTGCGGGCGCGGTCGGGCTGCGCCGCCAGCGCGGTGATCTCTGGCAGGTGCAGGCCGGAGCCGTGGTGATTGCGACCGGTGGTTGTGCGTTCCTGTCCAAGGCGCTTGGCTGCAATGTGCTGACCGGCGACGGCTATCTGATGGCGGCGGAACTTGGCGCCGAACTCTCGGGCATGGAGTTTTCCTCGGCCTATGCCATGGCGATGGAACATGGCTCGGTCACCAAGACGCGGTTTTATGACTGGGCCGAGTTCACCTATGCCGATGGCTCGCCCATTCCGGGCGCGGCCTCGAAAGGCGGGCGGACGGCAATTGCGCGCACACTTTCCGCGGGCAAAGGGGTGTTTGCGCGGCTGAATGCCGATGCCGAGACCCAGATCGCGATGCGCCATGCCCAGCCGAATTTCTTCGTCCCGCTGGATCGCAGCGGCATCAACCCCTTCACCGACCGCTTCCCGGTGACGCTGCGGCTTGAGGCGACGGTGCGCGGCACCGGCGGGTTGCGGCTGCTCGACGAAAGCTGCGCGACCTCGGTCCCCGGGCTTTACGCGGCGGGCGATGCGGCCACGCGAGAGCTGATTTGCGGCGCGTTCACCGGCGGCGGCAGCCATAACGCGGCTTGGGCGATGTCCTCGGGTGCTTGGGCGGGCTCGGGCGCGGCGCAGTTTGCCCGCGGTCAGCGCGGTCGCGCAGCTCAGCTTTACCGGGCGGGCGGCGTCGGTATCCGCGAGGGCAAGGGCGCGCGCATTGATGCGGCGGGGCTGACCCATGCCGTGCGCGAGATCGTCCTGCCTTACGAGAACACCTATCAGCGCCACGGCGCGCGACTTGAGGCCTCGCTGAGCACGCTCGACGGGCTTTGGGCCAGTGCGCGCTCGGCCGATGAGGCCAGCCGCGACGAGGCTTTGCGCACCCGCGAAGGACTCGCGATGCTGGCGACGGCGCGCTGGATGTATCGCTCGGCGTTGGCCCGGACGGAAAGCCGGGGGATGCATAAGCGCGAGGATTTCCCGCAAGCCGATGAGGCGCAGCGCCATCACATCATCAGCGGCGGGCTCGACGAGGTCTGGACCACGCCCGCGCCCGTCGCAGGTCCCGCGCTCGAGGTGCTTGCGGCATGATCGAAGTTATCAGCGCCGCGCGCTGCACCGGCTGCAACATCTGCGTGCAGGTCTGCCCGACCAATGTCTTCGCGGCGGTCAAGGGCGGCATCCCGGTGATCGCGCGGCAGGACGATTGCCAGACCTGCTATATGTGTGAGGTCTGGTGCCCTGATGACGCGCTTTACGTCGCGCCGAATGCCGATGGCACCGAGGGCATCACCGAGCCCGAGCTGGAGGCGCAGGGCCGCTTTGGCAGCTACCGCCGCTCGGTCGGTTGGGCCAAAGGGGGCCGCGTCGCCCCCGCGCCCCAGATCATGAGCCGGCTGCGCGGCTAAAGTCCCGCGCTGCACCATTTTCCCCGCAAGGGACCCGAACAAGGCGGCCCTCCGAGGTTTTCGCCAAGGGGGCCGCATATCTAACGCTCGCATATCCAAAGGAAGAACGACATGAGCTTGAAACGGCGTGATTTTCTGATCCGCAGCTCTGCGGCGGCGGCGCTTCTGGCCGCGCCCTCTCTGGCACGGGCCGCGAGCGACAAGCTTGAGGTGATCCGGCTGGCCGGTCCGGGCAATGCCTCGGGGCGGCCTTACGGCAATGGCAATATCGGCCTTCTGCGCGGGCTCGAGCTGCTGGAAAAAGAGTTCGAGGCCGACAAGATCCGCATCGAATGGCAATTCCCGCGCGGTACGGGCCCGGCGATCAACGAGGCTTTGGCCAACCGCCAGCTCGATTTCGCAAGCTATGGCGGCCTGCCCAATATCGTCGGGCGCGGCGCGGGGGTGCCGACCAAGGTGCTGGCGGGCTCGGGCGTGTCGCCGACCTATGTTGCGGCGCGGCCCGAGGCCGGGATCAAGACGCTCGAAGATCTCAAAGGCAAGCGCGTCGCCTTCCAGCGCGGCACGATCTTCGAGCTCTCGCTTTACCTCATTCTGGCGAAGGTCGGGCTGACGAATGACGATGTCGTGCTCTTCGACATTCAGGGCGCCGACCAGATCGCCGCGATCCAGACCGGCGATGTCGATGTCATCATCGGGCAGGGCAACAGCGTGCTGACCACGGTGGCGCAGGGGCTGACCGAGGTCGTCTATACGACCAAGGGCAGCCCCGCGCCGGGCTCGACCTTCGGCTCCTTCACCGTGCACGAGCAATTCGCCGCCGCTCATCCCGAGGTGGTCGAGCGGGTTCTGACCGCTTTTGTCGAGGCCTCGCATTGGGGCAGCCAAGAGGAAAACCGCGACAAGGTCTTCGACATTTTCGCCGAAACCGGCACGCCGCGCGAAAGCTATGTCAAGGATTACGAGGGCGACAAGCTGGCCGACCGCCATACGCCGCTGCTCGACGGCTTTTATCGCCACAACATCGACGAAGGGCTGAAATTCACGCTCGCGACCAAGCTGGTGCGCAAGCCCTTCGATGTCGCGGGCTGGATCGACGACAGCCAGCTTTCGCGGATCATCGAACAAAAGGGCTGGCAGAAGGTCTGGACGCCGCGCAGCTCTGACGGTCAGGCGATCGGCTGAGCCGGGCCGGGTGCGGCCGATGAAGCTGGGCCGGTGAAAGCGGTGTGAGGAAAGGAGCAGCAGATGACCTATGTCAGCTACAAGACCGCGACCGCCTCGGCGGGGTGGAGCCTCTGGGCGCCGTTTCGCGCAGGGTTTGACCCGCGCCTGCTCCGCCTGACGCAGCAGTTGGCGCTCGGGGCGGTCGTGCCGCTTGCGGTGCTGCTGCTCTGGCATACCGCGACCAAGGGCGAGTGGCTCGCGCCGCAGGTCCTGCCCGCGCCCGGCCTTGTCTGGGAGACCACCGGCGAGCTTCTGGCCAGCGGCGAGCTGCAATCCGAGCTTTGGGTCAGCCTGCAACGCGTCCTCTGGGGCGTGGCGCTTGGCGGCGCGCTTGGCCTGATCGCCGGGCTGGCCTTCGGCCTGTCGCGTTTTCTCGACATCTATGTCGCGCCCACCATCCGCGCGATCTGCCTTGTGCCCTCGCTGGGGTGGCTGCCCTTCTTCATGCTGCTTTTCGGCATTGGCGAGGCGCTCAAGATCATCCTGATCGCCAAGACCTGCTTTCTGCCGCTGATGGTCTCAGCCTATGAGGGTTTGCGTAACCGGCCCCGCAAATATGACGAGATTGCCGCCGCGCTCGAGTTGCCCTTCCTGACGCGGGTCTTTCAGATCACGCTGCCCTCGATCCTGCCAAGCGTGCTGACCGGGCTGCGCCTGGCGCTGTCGAAAGGCTGGAAGGCCTTGATTCTGGTCGAAATGATCTCTTCGGCGGCGGGGATCGGCTATCTCATGATGTGGGGGCGCAAGGCGTTTCAGCTCGATGTCGTCTTTGCCACGATCATCGTCATCGGCGTCGTTGGCTGGTTCATGGATGCGGCCCTGCTGAGGCTGCAGAACCGGCTGACGGGCTGGTCGGTTAAATCGGTGGGGTGAGGCGATGAGCAATCCTGCATCCGAGGCTCGGGTCAGCCATGCTTTCCTGCGCGCCATGATCCTGCCCGCGCTTCTGGTCGCGCTTTGGGGCGTTGCCTATGACGCGGGTTGGCTGAATCCCAAAGTCTTTGTCTCGCCGCTTGCGGTTTTGCGCGCCGCCTGGACGGGCTTTGGCGATGGTTCGGTGCCGGGCGCGGCTTTGGCCACGCTGGCGCGCGCCATGGCGGGCTGGGTGATCGGCGCGGGGATCGGGCTCGTGTTCGGGATCGCGCTTGGCATCTCGGGCGTCGCGCGCGGCCTCTTTGACCCAACCGTCAACAGCCTGCGCCAGATCGCGCTTTTCGCCTGGATCCCGCTGCTCTCGGCCTGGCTGGGCAATGGCGAGACCATGAAGATCACGCTGATCGCGCTCGGGGCCTTTTTCCCGATGGCGCTTGGCGCGCAGGCGGGCACGCAGAATGTGCCGATCGGCTGGCGCGAGCTTGGCGCGGCGCTGGAACTTGGCCCGGTCGAGCGTCTGCGCCGCATTATCTTGCCCGCCGCGCTGCCCGCGATCGTGACCGGGGTCGAGCTCTCGCTCAACGTCGCTTGGCTGGGAACCTTCGGGGCCGAATATCTGATCGGTACCGGCTATATCAATGGGATGGGCGACGGTCTGGGCGCCTATCTGGCCGCCGCGCGGGAATATGCGCGCATGGATCAGGTTCTGCTCGGCGTCCTGATCCTTGGCATCATCGGCGTCTCGCTGGATCGCGGCGTCGCCCATCTGTCGCGAAAGGTTGCCCCATGGCAGACACATTGACCGATCTTCCGGCCCCGGCGGGTCGCCCTGCGGCGGCGGGGCAGGTGAGCCTGACGCAGGTCCGGCGCAGTTTCACCGTTCGCCAAAATCGGGTCGAGGCGCTGTCGGATGTCTCGCTCGAGGTCGCGGCGGGCGAGTTTCTGGCGGTGGTCGGTCCCTCGGGCTGCGGCAAATCCTCGCTGTTGCGCCTGCTCGCCGGGCTCGACTTTCCCGATCACGGCAGGGTCGCGATTGACGGCGAGCCGGTGCGCAAGCCCTCGCTCTCGCGCGGCATCGTCTTTCAGGATCACCGCCTGCTGCCTTGGCTGACGGTCTCGAAAAACATTGCGCTGGCGCTGAAGGTTCTGCCCGGCACAAACGCAGAAAAGGCCGAGCGGGTGCGCGAGCTGATCGAGCTGGTCGGGCTCAGCGGCTTTGAAGAGGCGTTGCCCCATCAGCTCTCGGGTGGCATGTCGCAGCGCGCCGCCATCGCGCGTGGCCTTGCGCCCCGGCCCGCGCTTTTGCTGCTCGATGAGCCCTTCGGCGCGCTCGATTCGCTCAATCGCGTGCGGTTGCAGGATGAGCTGCTGGCGATCCGCGCGCGCGAAAGTTCGACCGTGGTCTTGATCACCCATGATGTCGAAGAGGCGATCTATCTTGCCGACCGCGTCGTCGTCATGGCCAGCAAACCGGGGCGGATCATTGCCGAGGTGCCGGTGCCTTTGGCCCATATCCGCGATCGCAACAGCCGCGAATTCGTCGCTTTGCGCCATCAGGTCACCGGGCTGATCAACGCGCGATCCACAGCGGAACACGCGCCCGCCTGATTCCATCCCCGCCCGGCTGGCCCCGGAAAGGACAATCGGTTGCAGCCGCTGGCGAGGCGGCCCCAGCCGGGTTATATCCGCTTGATGCCCTGTCCGGTCCCGGACCGGGCCATGTCGATGCAAGCGAGCGGGAGCCCGAGGCTGATGGAACTGAGCTGCTTCAAAGCCTATGATATTCGTGGCCGTCTGGGCGAAAACCTCGATGCGGCCATCGCCTATCGGATCGGGCGCGGCTTTGCCCGGGCGCTTGGCGCGCGCCGCGTGGTGCTGGGCCGCGACATCCGCGCCTCGTCCGAAGAGCTGGCAGCGGCGGTGTCGCGCGCGCTGATCGACGAAGGGGTCGAGGTGCTCGATCTCGGGCTCTGCGGCACCGAAGAGATGTATTTCGCGGTCAGCCATTTCGACGCCGATGGCGGGATCGAGGTCACCGCCTCGCATAATCCCATGGATTACAACGGGATGAAGATGGTGCGCGCGGGCTCGGCACCGCTCGACACGGCAACCGGGCTCGCCGCGATCAAGACCCTGGCCGAGGCCGATGATTTCGGTCCGGCGCGTCCGGACGGCCAAAGCCGCGAGATCGGGGCCGAGGCGCGCGCGGCCTATGTCAGCCATGTTCTGGGCTTCGTCGATGTCGCGGCGCTGCGACCGCTGAAGATCCTCGTCAATGCCGGGAATGGCGCGGCCGGGCCGACCTTTGACGCGATCGCGGCGGGGCTGGCAGAGCGCGGCGCGCCCTTGAGCTTTATCCGTCTGCATCACGAACCCGACGGCAGCTTTCCCAATGGCATCCCCAATCCGCTTTTGCCCGAAAACCAGCCGGTGACCGCCGAGGCGGTGCGCGCCCATGGCGCCGATCTCGGCCTCGCTTGGGACGGCGATTTCGACCGCTGCTTCTTCTTTGACGAAAGCGGCGGCTTCATCGACGGCGAATATATCGTTGGCCTGCTCGCGGCGGCCTTCTTGGCGCGCGAGCCCGGGGCGCGGATCGTCCATGACCCGCGCGTGATCTGGAACACCCGCGATCTGGTCGAGGCGGCGGGCGGCGAGCCGATTCAGGCGCGCACTGGACATGCGTTCCTCAAGGCCGCTTTGCGCGAATTCGACGCGATCTATGGCGGCGAGATGTCGGCGCATCACTATTTCCGCGATTTCATGTATTGCGACAGCGGCATGATCCCCTGGCTTTTGGTGGCCGAATTGATGGGGCGCTCAGGCCAGCCGCTCTCGGCGCTGGTGGCCGAGCGGCGGCGCGCTTTCCCCTCCTCGGGTGAGATCAATTTCACGATCAGCGATGTCGCCGCCGCCCGCGCGCGGGTCGAGGCCGAATTCGCCGCAGAGGCGCTGTCGCGCGACGAGATGGACGGGCTTTCGCTGGCCTTCCCAGACTGGCGCTTCAACCTGCGCGCCTCGAACACCGAGCCGGTCTTGCGGCTGAATGTCGAGGCCAAGGGTGACGCCGCCCTTCTGGCCGACCGGGTCGCGCGGCTGCGCGCGTTGATCACGGCTTAAGCGCGGCTCTCACGCCAGCCAGATCGCACTGGTCAGCACAGCGCGGATGACCGCGCTTTGCCCGCTCGCGCCCATCCGGGCATAGATCCGTTTCGAGGCGCTGCGCGCGGTCTCGGCGGTCCAGCCAAGCTCTGTCGCCGCGTCTTGCAGCGAAAAGCCGTCGCAGAGAAGTTGGACCAGACGCGCCTCGCTGCGGCTGAGGCCAAGGCTCGCCGCGATCTGCGCCAGCGGCAGCGCGCGCGCCGGGCGCGGGCCGCGCAGATAAGCGGTCAGCGCGCCGCCGTCTTGCGCCGCGCCCGCATGGAAGACGAGTTCGAGCGGCGGATCTTGCGAAATCGCCAGCACGCGCCCGTTCTCCTCACCGCTTTGCGCGGCCAAAAGCGCGGTCTGAAACGCCTGCGCCGTGGCCGAATCGGGAAACTCGAGCCAGCCGTCCGAGCGTCGCCGCAAGCGTGGCGTGGCCGCGATCAGCTCTTGCGCGGTGACCGAGAGGTCAAGGATATTGCCCGCCGGCGTGAAGCGGATCCAGCCCGCGCCCAGACGGCGCAGCATCCCGAGATCGCGCGCCGCGCCCAGCCGCTCGTCGCGCAGCCGCCGCCAACCCAGCAGGGCCTGCGGCAGAAACGGCGTCAGGTTCGAGAGCTGCAACCCGTCCACCGCGCGAAAATCCCGGTCGTCGCGTTGCAGCGCCAGAGCCGCGAATTCGCCCTGACCCAGCGCCGATTTCAAGGCGCGGGCATAGGGTTTCGGTCCGGGCTCGGCGGGCAGATCGGTTTCGGAATAGACGCGATCGCTGCGCATTTGCAGGCTCTGCGCCGCCGAAAGCGGCACCGGCGTGCCATGCTGCCAGAGCTCTTTCACGCGGCCATGCTGCTCGATGCGCAACAGCGCCGCGCTGGCTCCGGTCGCCTGCGCCAGTGTCGCAAGGAAGCCGAGCCAAAGCGCGTCGCCCGCGTCACTGTCGCTTGCGGCGCCGGTCGCCGTGCCAAGAGCGGCGGCGAACAAGGCGTTCAGAATATTGGTCTCTGTCGAAATGGCAGCGATCCCGAGGAAAGATAAAATACCCCCCATTTGGGGGGTGTCTCGACTAGAGGGCAGGTCTAAAGCAGCGTCAACCTCATTCTGACGAGACGGCCCATGGACACGAAAACCCTCACCCACCTGCAGCGGCTGGAAGCGGAAAGCATCCATATCCTGCGCGAAGTGGTTGCCGAAGCTGAAAACCCGGTGATGCTTTACAGCGTCGGCAAGGACAGCGCGGTCATGCTGCATCTGGCGAAAAAGGCCTTCTATCCGGCGCCGCCGCCCTTCCCGCTTTTGCATGTCGATACGACCTGGAAATTCCGCGCCATGTATGACCTGCGCGACAAGGCCGCGAAAGATGCGGGGATGGAGCTGCTGGTCTATCAAAACCCCGAAGCCAAGGAAAAGGGCGTGAACCCCTTCGATCACGGCTCGCTGCACACCGATATGTGGAAGACCGAGGGGCTGAAACAGGCGCTCGATCTTTACAATTTCGACGTGGCCTTTGGCGGTGCGCGCCGCGACGAGGAAAAGTCGCGCGCGAAAGAGCGGGTGTTTTCCTTCCGCTCGGCCAATCACCGCTGGGACCCGAAAAACCAGCGCCCGGAATTGTGGCGGCTTTACAATGCGCGCAAGGCCAAGGGCGAAAGCGTGCGCGTCTTCCCGATCTCGAATTGGACCGAGCTGGATATCTGGCAATATATCTATCTCGAAAACATCGAGATCGTGCCGCTCTATTTCTCGGCGCCGCGCCCGACGGTCGAGCGCGATGGGCTGATCCTGATGGTCGATGACGACCGCTTCCGCCTGAACCCGGGCGAAGAGCCGGTGACGCGCTCGATCCGCTTCCGCACGCTCGGGTGCTATCCGCTGACCGGCGCCGTCGAAAGCGAGGCGCAGACGCTGCCCGAGGTCATTCAGGAAATGCTGCTGACCACCACGTCGGAGCGTCAGGGCCGCGCCATTGACCACGATCAGACCGCCTCGATGGAGAAGAAGAAGCAGGAAGGTTACTTCTGATCTTTCCCGTGATCCTTGCCCGTCACGCTCCTCCTCTTTCCGGAATTTGCAGAACATGAACAGCAACGAACCGATTTATCAGACCGAGGCGCTCATTGCCGAGGACATTCACGCCTATCTCGAAAAGCACCAGCACAAGACCATGCTGCGCTTCATCACCTGCGGCTCGGTCGATGATGGCAAATCGACCCTGATCGGGCGGCTGCTTTACGACAGCAAGATGATCTTCGAGGATCAGCTCGCCACGCTCGAAGCCGACAGCAAGCGCGTCGGCACGCAGGGTCAAGAGATCGACTTTGCGCTGCTGGTCGATGGGCTGGCCGCCGAGCGCGAGCAGGGCATTACCATCGACGTGGCCTACCGCTTCTTTGCCACTGAAAAGCGCAAGTTCATCGTCGCCGACACCCCCGGTCACGAGCAATATACCCGCAATATGGTCACCGGCGCCTCGACCGCCGATCTCGCCGTGATCCTGATCGACGCGCGCAAGGGCGTGCTGACCCAGACCCGGCGCCACAGCTATCTGGTCAAGCTTCTGGGCATCCGCCATATCGTTTTGGCGGTGAACAAGATGGATCTGGTCGATTACGATCAGGCGAGCTTTGAGCGCATCGTTTCGGATTACCGCGACTTCGCGCAAAGCATCGGCATCGAGGCCTTTACCGCGATCCCGATTTCGGGCTTCAAGGGCGACAATATCACCGCCAACAGCGAGAATATGCCTTGGTATCAGGGCACGGCGCTGCTGCCGCATCTCGAGGCGGTCGATGTCGATGCGACCGCAGATCAGGCCAAAGCCTTCCGGATGCCGGTGCAATGGGTCAACCGTCCGAACCTCGATTTCCGGGGTTTCTCGGGGCTGATCGCGGCGGGCGCGGTGCGTCCGGGCGATGCGATCCGGGTGCTGCCCTCGGGCAAGACCTCGACGATTGCGCGGATTGTGGCACTTGGCGGCGACCGTGATCTGGCGGTGGCGGGCGAATCCGTCACGCTGACCTTGGCCGATGAAATCGACTGCTCACGCGGGCAGGTCCTTGTCGCGGCCCAAGCGCCGCTGGAGGTCGCCGATCAGTTTGAAAGCACCATCGTCTGGATGGACGAGGCCGAAATGGTGCCGGGCCGGGCTTATTGGCTCAAGATCGGCACTCAGACGGTTTCGGCCACGGTTCACGCGCCGAAATACGAGGTGAACGTCAACACGCAAGAGCATCTCGCGACCAAGACGCTGGATCTCAATGCGATTGGCGTCGCGAATGTCACCACCGACCGCGAGATCCCTTTCGCGGCCTATGCCGACAACCGCGATCTCGGTGGCTTCATCCTGATCGACAAGATGACCAACCGCACGGTGGCGGCCGGGATGATCCATTTCGCGCTGCGCCGCGCGCAAAACATCCACTGGCAGGCGACCGACATCGGCCGCGAGCATCATGCCGGGATGAAGCATCAGAAACCGGCGGTTCTGTGGCTGACCGGGCTCTCGGGCTCGGGCAAATCGACGATCGCGAATATTGTCGAGAAAAAGCTCGCGCGGATGAACCGCCACACCTTCCTGCTCGACGGCGACAACGTGCGTCACGGGCTGAACAAGGATCTGGGCTTCACCGAGGCCGACCGCATCGAAAACATCCGCCGCGTCGGCGAAGTCGCCAAGCTGATGACCGATGCCGGTCTGATCGTCATCACCGCCTTCATCTCGCCGTTCCGCTCGGAGCGCGACATGGTGCGCTCGATGATGCAGCCCGGCGAATTCGTCGAGGTCTTTGTCGATACGCCGCTTGAAACCGCGGAAAGCCGTGATGTGAAAGGGCTTTATGCCAAGGCGCGCGCGGGGCAGCTCAAGAACTTCACCGGGATCGATTCCCCCTATGAAGCGCCCGATGCGCCCGAGCTGCGCATCGACACCACCGCGATCAGTGCCGAAGAGGCCGCCGATCTCATCATCGCCCGGCTGATCCCCTGACGAGGGCCTAAGGCGTTCATCAAGACGCTTGCCCAAAGACGGCCACAGATCTGATCTGTGGCCGTTTTCATTGGCGGCACAAAAACGCAACAAAACCGCGCGCGCGTGACAAAACTTCCCGTCAAAGTGGAGCGGCCAATTGTGCTATTCTCGCATAGGAAATATACAAATGCCGCGCCTCTACCTGCGGAAGAATAAACTTCTCGAAAAATGAAAGCGGATGTTTTCTCGATAACCCGATCGTAACCCGATACAGCCATTCTTCAGCAGAACCTCTCAAAGCTCTACCGACTCAGGACCTCCCATGACCGATTCTGCCCATCTGCCCGAGCCGTTGATCCAGCGCTGCCGCGAAACGGCGCTCTGCTTGGCCGAGCAGTTGAACTGCGCGATGCTGCGCGTTCTCTATTATGGGTTTGCCAAGGTCGATGTTCTGGCCGAAGCCGGGCCGGATCCGTTTCCTGCGGCGCCGGTCGTGCTCAAGGACGGGACGGACAGCCTGACGCAGGGTGCGGAGGGGGCGCAGCCGGTCTGGCGGCTGACCTTGCCGATCACGGACAGCAAGGGCGCGGTTCTGGGTGTGATCGAGGCTGCGGGCCATGGCGCGGATGGGGTTGGCGCGGATGGGCTCGCGCTGGCGCGGCTTTTGCGCGACGGGATCGTCGATCAATTCGCGCTCTATCAGCGCCGCGCCGCCGATCCGATGGACATTGCCGGCGATCTTGACCGCGCGCGACAGGCGCAGGAAATCAGCGATTTCCGCTTCAAGATGCTGGTCGAAAACTCGCTCGACGATTTCTTCATGCATGACGACACCGGTCACTTCCTGCATGTGAATGACCGCGCGTGCCGCAGCCTTGGCTATACTCGTGAAGAGCTGCTGACCATGAGCGCCTCGGATGTGTCGAAAGACCTGACCCAAGAGGAAAAGGAAGAGCTTTACCGCGTGACCGCCCCCGGGGCGACCGCGCGGATTTATGGCCATCACACGCGCAAGGACGGCACGACCTTCCCGGTGGAGGTGCTGATTTCCTGCCATCTGTTCGACGGGCAGAAAGTCTTTTTGGGCATGGTGCGCGACCGCACGGAAGAGGTGGCCTCGCAAGAGGCGCTCGAAAGCCTCAACCGGCAGCTTGAGGACCGCGTCGCCGCCCGCACCGAAGAGCTGCGCGATACCAGCGATCTCTTGCAGGCGGTGATCGATTCTGTCGCCGACACGATCACTCTGGTCGATACCGAAGGGCGCTTCCAGCTGGTGAACCGCGCGGCGATCTCGATCCTGCCGGGCGAATTCGCCGATATCCGTGGCCGCACCATCGAAGAGCTGCTCGGGCCGGAAAAAGCCCATGAATTCACCGCGCGCACGCGCCGGGTGCTCTGCACGGGCGAAAGCGAAACCGTCGAAGAGCTTTTGCTTGGGCGCGACGGTGAAAGCATCCGGCTGACGACGCGCACCCCGCGCCGCGATGATGAGGGCAATGTCACCGGGCTCGTGACGATTTCGCGCGATATCACCGAGCTCAAGCGCGACGAGATTGAGCTGAAGCTTGAGCGCGAGCGTATGACGCTGGCCGCCGAAGTGGGCGGGCTCGGGGTTCTGGAATATCGTCCGGCCAGCGGTGATCTGGTCTGCAGCGATGAGCTGCGCCGGATTTTCGGCCTCAGCGACACCGGGCTGCGGCTCGATAGCCTGCTCGCCTGCGTCGATCCCGAAGATCGCGCGCTTTTCCGGGCTGAGCTGGCCCCGCCTCTGGTCGAAGAGCCGATCGAGCCGATCCTCTTCCGCATCCGGGATGCCGAGGGGCAAGAGCGTTGGCTCTCGGCCGCGGCGCGCTATTTCCACCAATCGGAATTCGTCGATGCCCGCGTCATCTGCGTTGTGCGCGATGTCACCGAACAGCATGTCGCCGAACGCAAGGTGCAAGACAGTTACGATGCGCTGCGTCGGGCTGAACGGCTGGCCCGGATCGGCTCGTGGTCGCTGGACCCGAAGACGAATATCTTGACCGCCTCGGAAATGCTCCATGAGATGAATGGGGTCAGTCAGGGGCAGGGCGTCGCGGTCGAGGACTTGCAAAAGATGATGCCGCCCGACGATTTTGCGCGCCTCGGCGTGGCCATCGAGCACTGTATCCGCACTGGCGAGCCCTATACCGTCGATGTGACCCATTACGACGCCGAGGGAGGCTCTTTCGCCGCCGAGATCCGCGGCGCCGCGGTGCGGGACGATGACGGTCAGCTGGTTGCGTTGTCCGGCACCGTGCAGGATGTGAGCGAACGCGAGGCCTCGCGCGCCCAGCTGACGGCGATTGCCGACAGCCTGCCCAATGGCGCGATCTACCGGCTCGATTTCCTGGCCCCCGATGTCGGGCTTGCGGGCACCGAGATCACCGGCGATGAGATGCGGGTTTCTTATGTCAGCGCGGGGATCGACAAGCTGATCGGTGTCTCGGCTGAAAAGCTCGTGGCCGATCCGGGGCTGATCGTCGCCGCGATCCATCCCGACGACCGCGAACGCTATTTCGAGACCTCGCGCCGGGCTGCGGAAACCATGTCGGTCTTCGACTGCGAGTTCCGGGTCATCCGGCCAGATGGCGATCAGGCCTGGCTTCAGATCCGCTCGGCAGTGCGCGAATCCGATCAGGGGCAGGTCTGGGACGGCATCATTCTGGATGTCACCAAGGAATATGAAACCGCCGAGGCTCTGCGTCAGGCCAAAGATGCCGCCGAAGCCGCCGAGCGGGCGAAAAGCGAATTCCTGGCCACCATGAGCCATGAAATCCGCACGCCGATGAATGCGGTGATCGGCATGACCCGACTGGTAATGCAGACCGATCTGTCGCCCCGTCAGCACAATTACCTGACCAAGATCGACAGCTCGGCCCGGGTGCTGCTGGGCATCATCAACGATATTCTCGATGTGTCGCGGATTGAGGCGGGCGGGCTCGAACTGGAGGAGACCGATTTCACGCTGGAATCGGTGCTTGAGACCTTGTCGAACGCAACCTCGCTCAAGGCCGAGGAAAAGGGGCTGGAGATCGTCTATGCGATCTCGCCCTCGGTGCCGCGCCAGCTTTGCGGCGATCCCTTGCGTCTGGGACAGGTGTTGATCAATCTGGTCAGCAATGCCGTCAAATTCACCGAACGCGGCGAGATCGTGGTTTCGGCCGAACTGCTGCCCCCTCAGGTGCCGGGCCAAAGGCCGCTGATCCAATTCTCGATCCGTGACACCGGCATCGGGCTCACCCCGGAACAAAGCTTGTCGCTGTTCAAGCCCTTCTCGCAAGCCGACACCCGCACCGCGCGCCGCTTTGGTGGCACCGGTCTGGGGCTGTCGATCAGCAAGAAGCTGGTCGAGTTGATGGGTGGCGAAATCCGGGTCGAAAGCCAGCTTGGCCGGGGCAGCACCTTCTCGTTTACCTTCGCCAGCATCGGCTCAAGCGCCTCAGAGCTGCGCATGAGCGATCTTTTCCAAGGCAAGCGCGCGCTGATCGTCGATGATATGGCAACCTCGCGCGAGACCTTGTCGAATATGATCGGCCAGTTCGGCGTCGTCGCGCAAAGCGTCTCGTCGGGCGCCGAGGCGTTGGCCGTGCTGCATGAGGCGGCTGCCCGCAACCGGCCCTTCGACATTGTGCTGATGGATTGGCGGATGCCGGGCATGGACGGGGTCGAAACCGCGCGCATGATCCGCAACGACCGCTTTTTGCGCACCACCCCCGCCGTGCTCATGGTGACGGCCCATGCCGGTGACGAGATTTTGCGCAAGGTCGATTTGCTGGATCTGCAGGGGCTTTTGATCAAACCCGTCACAGAATCAATGCTTTACAATGCGGTCCAGCAGGTTTTCGAAATCAGCAGCCGCGCCGAAGTTCAGCTGGCCGCAAGCACAGCGGTGCAGGGCGGGACGAGCTATCCCGCGATCATTCGCGGGCGTCGCGTGCTCGTGGTGGACGACAACCTGTTCAATCTTGAGGTCGCGGCCGATTTTCTCGAATTGGCGGGTGTTCTCGTGACCAAAGCGGAATCGGGCTTCGAGGCGCTTCGGCGGCTGCAAACGGAAGATTTCGACGCAGTCCTGATGGATATGCAGATGCCCGATATGGACGGGCTGGAAACCACGCGGCGCATTCGCCAAAACCCGGAGTGGCTGGGGCTGCCGGTGATTGCGCTGACCGCGCAGGCTCGGATCGAGGACCGCGAGGCGACGCTTCAAGTCGGCATGACCGCCCATCTGACCAAGCCCATCGACGAAAAGCTGATGTATGCGACTCTCGCTGGTGTGCTCGAAGAGGAAGGCTTGCTGCTCGAGGCCGAGGTCACGGCAGAGCTGGCGCAGCCGCAGATCATCGACCTGTCGCAGACGCTCGCACGAGTGCATGGCGATGAAAGCCGGATGCGCCGGATGATTGAGCTGTTCGTGCGCGACTTCTCGGACTGTCCCGGCCAGTTGCGCGATGCCTTGGCGGTCGGCGACAGCCGGACGTTGGCGGCGGTCGCGCATCGCGCGCGCGGCGTTGCCGGCTATTTCGCCGCCGATCGTCTTTTCCGCGATGCCGAGGCCTTGGAGCTGCTGATTTACGACGATGCGCAAGCAGCACTTGAAAAACCGACTTTCCTGCTGGTAAAAAGTCTTGAAGACGTGCTTTCGGCCTGTCGGGCGGCTCTCTGATTCGTTTTTCAGGGCATTTGCCCGTTTTATAGGCAGAATTCGGTGTGGTTCTCGACCTATTGGTTGAGGGCGCCTCGGCCTATTGGCTGAGTGCGACACTTTCTCTGTATCTCCGCGACGGCGTGGCTGGTTATCCAAAAGACTGAGCCCCGCCAGCAGGAGATACGAATGACCTCCGATATCGAGATTGCCCGCGCCGCCAAGAAACGTCCCATTGTCGAAGTTGCCGCCCGCCTTGGGCTCAGTCCCGAGGATGTGTTGCCCTATGGACATGACAAGGCCAAGCTGACCCATGCCGCTTTGGCGCAGATGCAGGACCGCGCCCCGGGCAAGCTGATCCTCGTCACCTCGATCAACCCGACGCCCGCGGGCGAGGGCAAGACCACGACCACGGTGGGTCTTGGCGATGCGCTGAACCGGATCGGCCGCAAGACGGTGATCTGCCTGCGCGAGCCCAGCCTCGGCCCGAATTTCGGGATGAAAGGCGGCGCGGCTGGCGGCGGTTATGCGCAGGTGATCCCGATGGAGGATCTCAACCTGCATTTCACCGGCGATTTTCACGCCATCGGCAGCACCCATAACCTGCTGTCGGCGATGATCGACAATCACATCCATTGGGGCAATGAGCTCGGTTTCGACATTCGCCGGATCAGCTGGCGTCGGGTGGTCGATATGAATGACCGCGCCCTGCGCGATATCACTGTGGCACTCGGCGGCGCGTCGAACGGCTATCCGCGCGAAAGCGGCTTTGACATTTCGGTGGCCTCCGAGGTCATGGCGATCCTGTGTCTGGCCGAAAACCTTGTCGATCTGCAGGCGCGTCTGGCGCGGATCGTCGTCGGCTATACCCGCGAGCTCAAGCCGATCACCGCGGCCGATCTTAAGGCCGATGGCGCGATGACGGTGCTGTTGCGCGATGCCTTGCAGCCGAACCTCGCGCAGACCATCGAGAACAACCCGGTTCTGGTCCATGGCGGTCCCTTTGCCAATATCGCCCATGGCTGCAACAGCGTCATCGCGACGCGCGCCGGGCTGGCGCTTGGCGATTACGTCGTGACCGAGGCGGGCTTTGGGGCCGATCTGGGTGCCGAGAAATTTCTCGACATCAAATGCCGCAAATCCGGCCTCGCCCCCGATGCGGTGGTGATTGTCGCGACGATCCGCGCGCTGAAGATGAACGGCGGCGTCGCCAAGGCCGATCTCGGCGTCGAGGATGTTCCGGCTTTGGTTTTGGGCAGCACCAATCTTGAGCGCCATATCGGCAATATCCAGAAATTCGGCCTGCCGGTCGTGGTGGCGATCAACCATTTCGCGACCGATACCGCCGAAGAGCTGGCCGCGCTGACCGGCATCTGCGAGGGGCTAGGCGTCAAGGCGATCCTCTGCCGACACTGGGCGGAAGGTGGGGCCGGGGCCGAGGAGCTGGCGCGTGCCGTGGTCGCGATGACCGAAGAGGGCGAGGCCGCGCTCAAGCTGCTTTATGCCGATGAGCTGCCGCTTTGGGAAAAGATCCAGACGATCTCGCGCGAGATCTATGGTGCCGCGCGCGCCGAGGCTCCGGCGCGGATCATGGCCCAGCTCAGCCAATGGCAGAAAGAGGGCTATGGCGATTTTCCGATCTGCATGGCCAAGACCCAATATAGTTTCTCGGCCGATCCTGCATTGCTGGGCGCGCCCGCAAACCATGTCATCCCGGTGCGCGAGGTGCGTTTGGCAGCCGGAGCGGGCTTCATTGTCGCGATTTGCGGCGATGTGATGACCATGCCGGGCCTGCCGCGCCATCCCACCGCGCAGCGCATCGGGCTGACGGCGACCGGCGAGATCGACGGGTTGTTTTAGGCGGCAACCACGCCTGCCGGTCTGGAGGACGGCGCAAGACGACGCGCGAGGCTGCGGAGGGGATCGAAACATTCGGAAATGTTTCGATACACATGATATACAAATTCCCCCTTGGCCTCGCGCGGAAGCTGGATAAAGTTGCGGCAAGAACAGACCATCTCCGACCGGCCCGCAGCGGCCTTCATCTGGAGGAACCGGCTATGTCTTTCCCGACGTTTCGGGCCGCAGTTTATACCTGCTTCACGCTTCTTCTCTTACCTCAGGCCTCGCTCGCACAAGGTGCGCCGGGCCATGAGTTGCCGCCGCAAAAGGTCGGCGTGATCTCGGTCAAGAAAGAGCGCGTGCCCCAGACCTTCAGTCTGCCGGGCCGTGCGGTCGCCTTTCAGCAGGTGCTGGTCCGGCCAAGGGTCAGCGGCGTGGTGACCGATATTCTTTATCAGCCGGGCAAGATGGTGAAGGTCGGCGACCCGCTGTTCAAGCTGGATGACGCCTCTTACGTCGCGACGGTTGCCGCTGACAATGCCGCCTTTCTGTCGGCTGAGGCCAATTTGCCGGTGAAACAAGCGGCGTTTGATCGCGCCAAGGCGCTGCTTGGGCAGGGCTCGACGCAGGTCCAGCTAGAGGCGGCGCAATCAGACCTTGCCACGGCGCAGGCAACGCTCGATTCGACCAAGGCTGCGCTCGATTATTCCGAAAAGCAGCTTGCCTGGACCACGATCACCAGCCCGATTGAGGGCTTTCCCGAAGTGGCGACGGTCTCGGTCGGCGATCTGGTCTCGGCGGCGCAGACCAATGCGATGACCACCATCACCCGGCTGGATCCGATCTATGTCGATATGCTGGAAACCTCGGCGCGGCTCTTGCAGATTCGCAATGAGATCGACAATGGCACTTTGGCACCGAACCAATCGGTCAATGCCCAGCTCGAGCTTGAAGACGGGCAGGTCTATAAGGGGCAGGGCAAGCTGGTGGCGCCGTCCGCGATCGTCTCGTCCTCGACCGGCACCTTCAGCGTCCGGTTCCAGTTCGACAATCCCAAGCGCATGATTTTGCCCGGGATGTTCGTGCAAGGCACCGCCGATCTTGGCACGACAGATGCGGTTTTGGTGCCGCAGCGCGCGGCGACCCGATCAAGCGCGGGCGATCTTACGGCCTTCATCGTCAAGGATGGCAAGGCCGATCTGGTGACCCTGTCGGCGGTCTCGAGCTATAACAACAACTGGGTGGTGACGGCCGGTCTGAATGAGGGCGATCAGCTGATCGTCGATGGGCTCAAGATGCTGTCGGCGGGGCAGGCGGTGGCGCCGGAGCCTGCGACGGTGGATGCCGACGGTCTCGTCGCGCTGACGCAAAACGCCAATGGCGCGGCCCCGGCCCCGGCATCAACGCCCGCCCCTGCTCCGACAAGCGGCACGGCCCCGGCGGCGGGGGCAAGCTCTGGCAGTTCCGCGCCTGCGGCCAAGCCGGCTGCGGCGGAGTAACGGATCATGGCACGTTTCTTCATTCACCATCCGGTTTTCGCCTGGGTGCTGGCGATTATCGTCATGTTGGCGGGCGGCTTCGGGCTGATCAGCCTGCCGGTCGAACAATATCCCGAAATCGCTCCGACCACGGTGCGGATCTCGGCGAGCTATCCCGGCGCGGACTCCGAAACCGTTCAGAATTCGGTGACGACGGTCATCGAAGACGGCATGACCGGGCTCGATGGGTTAAGCTATATGACCTCGAATTCGGCATCGGGAAGCGCCTCGGTGTCTCTGGTCTTCGACGATACGATCAATGCCGACATGGCGCAGATCGAGGTGCAGAACAAATTACAGCTCGTGCAGGCCAAGCTGCCGAATGCGGTGACCTCGCAAGGGGTCTCGGTGACGCGCTCGACCTCGTCGATCCTGATGGTGGGCGCGCTCGTGTCCGAGGATGGGCGCTATTCGCAGGTCGAGCTCGGCGATATTCTGGACCGGACGCTGCAAGATCCGGTGCAGCGCACCGAGGGCGTGGGCTCGATCAACGCCTTTTCGACGCCCTATGCGATGCGCATCTGGCTGAACCCGGAAAAGCTGAACAAATATGGGCTGACGCCGAATGACATCACCTCGGCGATTTCGGTGCAGAACACCAATGTCACCGTGGGGGCGCTCGGCGGATTGCCGGCGGTCAAGGGGCAACAGATCTCTGTCCCGCTGACGGCGCAATCACAGCTTTCGGGCATCGATGAATTCTCGCGGATCGTGCTGAAAACGACCGAGGACGGCTCGTCGGTCTATCTGGCCGATGTCGCCCGGATCGAGATCGACGGCCAGAACCTGACCAGCGCCTCGCGCTATAACGGCCATCCGGCGGCGGGCTTCGGGGTCAACCTGGCGATTGGCGCCAATGCCGTGCAGACCGCGAATGCCGTGCGCGCCACGATTGCCGGGCTGTCGAGCTCGCTGCCCTCCGGCGTCACCGTGGCCTATCCCTATGACACCTCGCCCTTTGTCGAGAAGTCGATCAACCAAGTTTATCACACGCTGGCCGAGGCGGTGTTTCTGGTCTTTCTCGTGATCCTCGCCTTCCTGCAAAGCTGGCGGGCGACGCTGATTCCGACGATTGCGGTGCCGGTCGTGCTTTTGGGCACATTCGGCGCGCTGACGGCTTTTGGCATGTCGATCAACACCTTGTCGATGTTCGCGCTGGTGCTGGCCATCGGGCTTTTGGTCGATGACGCCATCGTTGTCGTCGAAAACGTCGAGCGCGTCATGGAGGAAGAGGGACTCGACCCGGTCGCGGCGACCGAAAAGAGCATGGGCGAGATCTCGGGCGCGCTGATCGGCATTGTGCTTGTGCTCTCGGCGGTGTTCTTGCCGATGGCGTTCATGTCGGGCTCGACCGGGGTGATCTATCGCCAGTTCTCGGTCACGATCATTTCGGCGATGGTGCTGTCGCTGTTCGTCGCGCTGATCCTGACGCCCGCAATGTGCGCAAGCCTGCTCAAGCCAAGCTCGGGCAAACGGCCGATCGCGCCCGCGCGCTGGATCAATGCGACGCTCTCGGCGATCACGCGCGGCTATATCGGGCTGGTTGGCCGTCTGGTCGCTGTGGCCTCGCTGGTCTTTCTAGTGGTGCTGGCCTTGGGGGCCGCGATCTGGTTCAGCTATCAAAAGCTGCCGAGCTCTTTCGTGCCGACCGAGGATCGCGGCGTGCTGATGGCGATGGTCCAGCTGCCCGATCAGGCGACCCATGCCCAGACCGAGCAAGCAGTCAAATCCATCGAAGACTATATGCTCAAGGAAAGGTCGGATTACGTCGATGCGGTCTTTGCCGCTTTGGGCTTCAGCTTTGGTGGCGCGGGGCAGAACAATGCGATGCTCTTCATCCGGCTGAAGGATTACGCCGATCGCCCGGGCACGGCGGCGCAGCTGGCCCAAGAGGCGAATATGCATTTCGCGGGCAATCGGATGGGGCTGATCGTCTTCCTGCAACCGCCCTCGATTCAAGGGCTTGGGACCAGCGCGGGCTTTGACATGTATCTGGTCGACGCCGCCGGCAATGGCAATGTGGCGCTGCGGCAGGCTGCGAATGCGCTGGTTCAGCAAGCCTCGCAATCGGGCAAGGTAACCGGGCTGAACGGCAATACGGCGGCGACGCTGTCGTCGCTTCAGCTCAAGATCGACGTGCAGAAGGCGCAGGCCTTCGGGCTGGGGCTCTCGGACATCAATGCGATGCTCGCCACGGTTTTTGCCGGGAATTACGTCAATGACTTCACCCTGAACAACAAGCTGCGTCAGGTCATTGTGCAGGGCGATGCGCAGTTTCGGATGCAGCCCGAGGATATTTTCCGCTGGTTTGCGCGCAATTCGTCGGGGCAGATGGTGCCATTCGCGGCCTTCATCACGCAGGTCTGGCAGGATATTCCCTCGACGCTTTACCGCTATGGCGGCACGCCCGCGCTTGAGATCACCGGCAACGCTGTCACCGGCGTCAGCACTGGCGATGCGATGGATGTGATGCAGCAGATCGTCTCGCAATTGCCCGGCAATTACGCGGTGGCTTGGGTCGGGCTGTCCCTGCAGGAAAAGGTCGCGGGCAGTCAGGAGCCCTTGCTTTACTCGCTCTCGGCGCTGGTTGTGTTCCTGTGCCTCGCCGCGCTTTACGAAAGCTGGAGCGTGCCGTTCTCGGTCATGCTGGCGGTGCCGGTTGGGGTGCTTGGGGCGATTTTGCTGTCGATCCTCTTCAAGCAATCGAACGATGTCTATTTCAAGGTCGGCCTGCTGACGACCATCGGCCTTGCCGCGCGCAACGCGATCCTGATCGTCGAATTCGCCGAGACTTTGCGCAAACAGGGCCAGCCTTTGGTTGAGGCGACGCTGCACGCCGCCCAGATGCGCCTGCGCCCGATCCTGATGACGACGCTGGCCTTTGCCTTGGGCGTGCTGCCGCTGGCCGTCGCCACCGGGGCGGGCGCGCTGGCTCAGAACTCGATCGGTATCGGCGTGCTGGGCGGGATCCTGTTCTCGGTCCTCTTCGGCATCATCATGGTGCCGGTGCTTTATGTCGCGGTCATCAGCCTTGTCGGGCGGGTCCGTCGCAAGCCGCAGACCCCGGCGGCGAGCTAAGAGGGGCGCGCCTCTCTCGGCTCAGATGTGATGCAGGACCAGCGGGCGGCCCTGATGGGTGCCGACCGCGACCGGCACGTCGTAAAGCGTGCTCAGGACGGATTCGGTCAGAACCTCCTGCGGCGTGCCCTCAGCGAGGATGCGGCCGTCCTTCATCGCCACGATATGATCGGCCCAGGCGGCGGCGTAATTCACCTCATGGATGACGACGACGATGCTTTTGTTTTCCTGCCGCACCAGCTCATGCAGGCGCTGCATCAGGGCGCGCGAATGGGCGACATCGAGATTGTTCAGCGGTTCGTCGAGCAGCAGCCAGTCGGTTTCCTGCGCGAAGGTCATTGCCAGAAAGGCGCGCTGCGCCTGCCCGCCCGAGACCTCGTCGAGAAAGCGATTGGCAAGCGGCGTCAGCCCGAAAGTCTCGAGCGCCAAGGCCACCCGAGCCCGGTCCTGCGCCGAGGGACGCCCGCGGTGATGTGGCCAGCGCCCGAAGCTGACCAGCTCGGACAACCGCAACCGGCTGGCGATCACGGTTTGCTGGCTCAGCACCGCCATCTTGAGCGCGAGCGTCTCGGTCGGGGTCGTCTGCAGATCAAGCGCGTCGATCTCGACCCGGCCCGATTGCAGCCGCTCGAGCCGGGTGATCAGTTTCAACAGCGTGGATTTGCCCGCGCCATTCGGGCCGATCAAGGCGGTCAGCTTGCCGCGTGGCAGCTCGGTCGAGATCTCGCTGAGAATTTGTGCCGCACCGATCCGGTAACCGACATCCTGCACCCTGATCATCTGACGCGCCCCCTGATAAGCAGGTAAAGGAAGAAGAGCCCGCCCGCGAATTCCACCACCACCGACAAAGTCGCCTGTTGGCCGAGCATCCGCTCGAACAGGAACTGGCCGCCGACAAGGATATTCGCGGCGATCAGCGCGGCGGCGGGCAGCATCAGGCGATGGCGCGCGCTGCGCGTCAGCCCATGGGTCAGCCCCGCGACGATCAGGCCGAAGAAGGCCACCGGCCCAACCAGCGCGGTCGAAACCGCGACCAGAACCGAGACCAGCGCCAGCGTGCTCACCACCATGCGGTCAAAGCGCAGCCCCAGCGGCAGGGCGACATTGCGCCCAAGCGCCAGCACATCAAGGCGCGGCCCCAAACGCCAGGCCGCCCCGATCGCCAGCGCCGAAATCAGCGCGGCCCAGGGCAGAATGCCGGGTTTGATCGAGTTGAAGCTGGCAAAGCTGGTCGATTGGACCACGGCATAGGTGTTCGGATCAATCAGCCGCGACAGAAACCCGCTGAGCGAGCGGAAGAAAACGCCGAGAATGACGCCGGTCAGGATCATCCGGGGAATGTCGCGCGCGCTTCCGGCCAGAAGCGTGCCGAAAAGCGCGGTTGCGAGCAGGCACAGGACCAGCACCTCGGCCAGAAACTTGACGCTGACCGGCAGGGTCACGAAGCCCGTCACCCCCAACGTGAAGACCAGCACGGTCTGAAGCAGGACGTAAAGCGAATCGAACCCCATGATCGAAGGCGTCAGCACCCGGTTCGCGGCCACGGTCTGAAAGAGCATCGTCGCCACCGCCACCGCCGCGCCGACGGTGATGAGGCCGAAGAGTTTGACCATGCGCAGCTTCAGGATGAAGCTGTTCGCGCTGGCGGGCAGGCCCTGCCACATCCACAGGGCCGAAAGACCTGCCAGTAGCGCGACCAGCAGGAAAAGAAAGCGAAGCTGGCGGCGGTCACACATGACGTGGCGGGCGATAAAGCAGGATCAGGAAAATGACAGAGCCCAGCACGCCGAGCACAGTTCCGACAGGAATTTCATAGGGATAGCGCAGGACGCGGCCAAGAATGTCGCAGGCGAGCACAAGGACGGCTCCGGCGGCGGCGACCACGGGCAGGCTCGATTTCAGATCGTCGCCCATGATGCGCGACACGATGTTCGGGACGACCAGACCGACGAAAGGGACCATGCCGACGGTGACGACGACCATGGCGGTCACGACCGAAACCACGACAAGACCCAGCCGCATCACCGGTTTCGGGTCGAGACCAAGCCCGCGCGCGACGCCCTCGCCAAGGCCGAGGATCGCGAAGCGGTCGGCGGCGAACCACGAGGCCGCGGCGGCGGCGCCCGCAAACCACAGCATTTCGTAACGCCCGGCGACGACGCCCGAGAATTCTCCGGTCATGAGCCAGGTCGAGATATATTGCATGAGATCGGTCTGCCAAGCGATGAAGGTCACGACCGAGCCGATCACCCCCGCAAGCACCATGCCCGCGATCGGGACCAGCATAACCTCGCGCACCGGCAAGCGGCGGATGACGGTCATGAAAAGCGCGGTCCCGGCCATGGCGGCGAGGCTCGCGACCACCATCTTGACCCAGATCGGCGCGCCGGGCGCCCAGATTGTGATGAGCAGCAGCCCCAAGGCGGCGCTTTCGGCGGTCCCGGTCGAGCTGGGGCCGACGAATTTATTGCGCACGAGCTGCTGCATGACCATGCCCGCCACCGCGAGCGCCGCTCCGGTCAGCACGACCGAAAGCGTGCGCGGCACGCGCGATTCCAGAAGCAGCATCGTGGCCCAAGGGTCGCTGCCCGCGCGCCACAGATCAAAGCTCGCCGCGCCGATCATCAGCGAGATCAGCATGAGACCGGCAAGCAGGATCAGCAGGGCGGACAGCAGACGCATGGGCGAGGGCTTACTTCGCCAGCGCTTCGGTCATGGCATCCAGCATGATGCTCATGGCCTGATAACCGCCACCGCCGATATACATTTCGGAGGCCGGCAGATAGACGACATGGCCGTTTTTGAAGGCATTGGTGCCCTCGATCAGCGGCGTTTTCAGCGTCTCGCCTGCCGATTGGCTTTCCTGACCGACCGCGACGCCGCGATCGAGCACAAAGAGCCAATCCGGGTTTTTCTCGGCGATGAATTCGGGGCTGATGGCTTCGCCATGGCTGCCCTCGGTCTTGAGATTGGGCGCGGCTTCCGGCAGGCCGGTCACGTCATGGAGCCAGCCAAAGCGCGTGCCCTTGCCATAGGCCGACATTTTCGGACCATTGGTCAGGACGACCAGAAGGCTGCCCTTGTCCTTGGCTGCCTCTTGCAGCTTGGCGGTTTTCGCGTCGAGCGCGGCCTTCATCTCGGCGGCTTTGTCTTCTTTGCCGAAGAGCGCGCCATAGGTTGCGATGCGCGCCTCGGCCTCTTTCATCAGATCCGTGCCGATGGTCATGTCGACAGCTTTGCCGACCTGCGCGACATCGTCGAATTTCGCAGCCGAGCGGCCGCCGATGATGATGAGATCGGGCGCGAGACCGGCGATGGTTTCAAGATTGGGCTCAAACAGCGTGCCGACATCGGTCAGGCCGTCGGTTTTCACATAGGACAGATTGACCTTGCCCGGAATGCCGATGATCGGCACTTCCATCGCTTGCAGCGTATCGATCGCAGCCACATCCATGACGACGAGCTTTTGCGGAACGGCGCCCAGATCGACAGGGCCACGGGCGGTTTCGATGGTCGGCTCGGCCAGCACGGGCAAGGCGAACCCGGTGGACATGGCGGCGGCAAGTATGAATCGGCGCATCTGAATCTCCGTCAAACCAATCTGCTCCGCGTCACTTTTGCGACAGGGACGGTCCCCGGTTAACCGCTGATCCGGGCCACGTCCAGAGTAGGTGACGGTTTTAGTTGGAAAACCCGCGTGACTTTGATCGCGGTGACGGCGCGATCCCGAGCCAACCTGTCCCCGCAAGACAGGCGTCGCGCTTTCTCAATGGTTCCAGAGTGTTGGTCAGATGCGGCGGCTTGTCGCAGGCGTGCCGAGCCAGCGCGCCGTCCCCGTCGGCGCGACCATCCGAACAAATTTCGCCGCGACGATTTCACGCAGAAGGCGCGACCGAAGACGCGGGCAAGCCCCGCGCCGCGCATTTGGGTCAGAGTGCGGCGTGGTGATCCTGATGGCGCTTGAACAGAGCCTCGGCCCAGGCGCCGCGCTTGCGAATGCGCTCATCGGGATGGGTCGACATGGCGTCGGCGATCGTGCGCAGATAGGCGGGCGCGCCCTCGGCCAGCGAGCGGTCGACCCATTCCAGCCCTTCGTCGATCTGCTCGCTCTGGATCAAGAGACGGGCGAGATTGAACTGTGCCCAGCATTCGCCAAGCTCGGCCGCGCGGGTGAAATAGCTTTGGGCCATGCTGGCCGGATTGGGACAGCGGCCAGCCTCGGCCATCATTCCGAGCATGTTCAGCGCCTTCGCGTGATCCTTGGCCGCTGCGGCGGAGTAAAGCCGGAAGGCTTCGGCATCGCTTTGCGGCACGCCATGTCCCGAGAGATAGAGCTCGCCCAGATTGAACATCGCCCATGCCTCGCCCAGATCGGCGGCGCGGCTATAGTAAACGGCGGCCGCCGTGGCATCTGCCGGGACGCCCCAACCGCGCTCGTAGATCCGCCCGAGAGTGTTCAGAGCGGCCGGATTCCCAGCGCGGGCCGCGGTCTTGAAATTGTCGATTGCAGCCTGCGGTTGCCCCGTGTCCAGCATGAGCTGGCCCAGAGAGAGGGCAGCCTCCCCGTCGTCGGCAGAGGATTTTTCGGTTCCGGACGTTGTGAGAGAAGGCATATATCGTCGATGGTTAGAAAAGGTTGCAGGGCAGGAAGCCTGTCGTTCAGTGTAGCAGAAGCGCGGGACGGGCGACAATGCAAAGCTCTGGCATTGGACCGCGCCGGGCCAGAACAACTAAGCCGCTGGTTGTGTGGTGCGCTGGGTCCCGATGCGCGTGAAAACACCCCAAGATTGTTCCGCGCGCGCTGCGCGACAGGGCGGGTCCTGCAAAATCGCCGGGGGTTTTGAGGATTCGGCGCCACCCGATCCCCGAGATCGCACCGCTCAGGCGGGTGGCTGGCCGGTGCGGCGGGTTTTCCAGAGCGGATCGGGGAAAGCGCCTCCCGGCGTTTTTCCGCCGATCGGTCGAGGGAAGGTTAAGGGGCTGCTCGGGTAAAAGTCGCAACTTCCCTAGTCACCGTAAGGGGTTGCAAGCGGTTTATAAGGAAACCCGATTCGCGTGAGCGCGCCGGTCAGTGTTCGGCGATCATCACATAGCCGGGATGGAAGGCGAGCCGGACCGAGGTGATCGCGCCCAGATCGTTCCAAGTGGTGCGCTGCATCACCAGCAAGGCCTGATCGCGCCGGGTCTCGAGCAGGCGGGCGTCGCGGGCATTGGCGTTTTCGGCGGTAATGTCGAAATCGGCATGGATATAGGGCGCGGTGCGCACCAGCCATTCATTGGCGTTGATCTTGCGGAAATCGACGCCTTGGACCTCGGGCACGGCGACCGGATTGATCCAGCGGTCCTCGACCTGAAACGGCGCGTCATCGCTGTAATGGACGGCGCGCAGATGGATCAGCAGCGCGCCGACCGGCAGTTTCATCCGCGCGGCCACCGCTTCAGGCAGCGGGCTCAGGCGCTGCGCGACGATGCGGTGGGAATAGCTGCGCCCGCTTTCCTCGATCCGCTCGCGCCAGATCGGGATGGTCAGCGTGGCCTTGCGCGAGGGATTGACCGTGACATGGGTGCCCGCGCGGCGCTTGCGGTCAAGCAGCCCCTCTTCGGCGAGCAGTTGCAGCGCCTTGTTGACGGTGGCCCGGGCCGCGCCGAATTCGATGGCCAGCGCGGCCTCGTCGGGAATGCGGTCGCCTTGCCGCCATTCCCGCTCGACAATCCGGCGCCGCACCTCATTGAAGATGAGCTGGGCCTTGGAGAAAGCGGGAACGGCGGGTTTGGTGGTCACATCTTGTCCTGAAGTCGGGCGATACAGCTCAGATAATCTGCAACAATTCGGTCGCGGTCGATATGTTTTCCGCCCGAGACAACGTGACGTCCAGCCGCCCAAACGTCGGTGACCAGTCCGTCATGTCCGGCGAAGACCAGAGAATCGAGCATTTCATCGCCTTTGCGCCCGATCATCACTTCGTTTTTCAGCGAAACCGCGGCGAGGTCGGCGAAGAGGCCCGGCTTGATCGCGCCGGTCGCGCGGCCCGCGGCTGTGGCGCCACCGTCCAGACCAGCCTCATAAAGCACCCGGCCAGTGGTTTTCTCGCGCGTGGCCAGAATCGCGCGGCCAGTGTCGCGCAGGCGTTGGCTATATTCGAGCGTGCGCAGCTCTTCGACCAGCGAGATCCGGACGTTGCTGTCCGAGCCATAGCCCCAGCGCCCGCCAGCATTTTGCCAGACCGTGCCGTTGAAGATCCCGTCGCCAAGGCTCGATTCGGTGATCGGGCACAGGCCCGCGACCGCGCCGCTCTGGGCAAGGCGGATGGTTTCGTCATCGGTCATATGGGTCGCATGGATCAGCGTCCAGTTGCGGTCCACGCTCGCATGATCGAGCAGCCATTCAACCGGGCGCTGACCATAGCCTGCCGAGATTTCTTCGATCTCGGGTATCTGCTCGGCAATGTGGAGATGCATCGGCCGACCGGGGCGCAGCTTTTCGACGAAAGCGAGCCCGTCCTTGCTGACCGCGCGCAGCGAATGCGGCGCAATGCCGATCCCGGCATCTGGGCCGAGCTTGGCCAGAGCCGCCTCGGCGCCCTCGACCAGACGCGCGAATTCATCGGGGGTCGTGCCAAAGCGTTGCTGGCCCGGACCCAGCGCGCGGCCGTCGATGCCGCCGAACTGGTAATGCACCGGCAGAAGCGTCAGGCCGATGCCGGTGCGGCTGGCGGCGGCGGCGATGCGCTCTGACATCTCGGCGAGATTGGCATAATGCGCGCCGCCGGGCTGGTGATGGAGATAATGGAACTCGACATTGGTGGCATAGCCCGCCTCGAGCATCTCCATCTGAACCAGCGCCGCGATGGTTTCGACATCCTCGGGCGTCAGATGGTCGAGGAAGCGATACATGATCTTGCGCCAGGTCCAGAACGTGTCCTTGGGCTGGTCGCCCTTGGCTTCCGACAGGCCCGCCATGGCGCGCTGAAAGGCGTGGCTGTGCAGGTTGGCGATCGAGGGCAGCAACAGCTCGACCCGTTCGCTATCCGCTGCGGCATTGGCAGGGACATTGGCGGTGACATCGGCGATTCGCCCGTCCGCGCCGATCGTGACCGCGACATTTTCCGCCCAACCGTCAGGCAGCAAAGCCCGTTCTGCCCAGAGTTTCACCACCACAACCTCCTTGCCGGATGCTTTCAATATGTTTAGACATAGCATCAACCGCAGTTCATTCCAAGGCAGGATCGATGCAAGTTTTCACCAATGCCGCCTTCGCAACGATGACAGCAGAATCAACTGGTTATGGCCTGATCGAGGATGGCTCGCTGGTTGTGGACGGGGATCGAATCATCTGGATCGGGCAGGCCGCTGATTTGCCAGCCGATTATGTCGATGCCGATTTCACCGATCTCGGCGGGCGTCTGGTCACGCCGGGTCTGGTCGATTGCCACACCCATCTCGTCTATGGCGGCGACCGCGCCCGCGAGTTTGAGATGCGGCTGGAAGGCGCGGGTTATGAAGAGATCGCACGCGCTGGCGGTGGCATCGTCTCTTCGGTGAAAAACACCCGCGAGGCCTCCGAGGAAGAGCTTTTCGACAGCGCGATCCGTCGCGCCGATACGCTGCTGAATGAAGGCGTCACCACGCTCGAGATCAAATCAGGCTATGGGCTCGATATCGAGACCGAGCTGAAAATGCTGCGCGTCGCGCGCCGCATCGCCGAGGAGCGCCCGGTGACGGTGGTGACAAGCTGGCTCGCCGCCCATGCGCTGCCGCCCGAATACAAGGACAACCGCGCGGGCTATCTGCGCGAGGTCGTGCTCGAGGGCATGAGCCGCGCCCATGCCGAAGGGCTGATCGACGCGGTTGATGGCTTTTGCGAAGGCATCGCCTTTTCGGTCGAGGAAATGCGGCTGGTCTTTGATCACGCGAAAAGCCTTGGCCTGCCGGTGAAGCTTCATGCCGAGCAGCTTTCCGATCTGCATGGCGCGGTTTTGGCCGCCGAATATGACGCGCTCTCGGCCGACCATCTCGAATGGCTGGGGCAGGACGGCGTGGATGCGATGGCGAAATCGGGGACCGTCGCGGTCTTGCTGCCGGGCGCGTTCTATACGTTGCGCGAAACCGTCTATCCGCCGGTGCAGGCCTTGCGCGACGCAGGCGTGGCGATTGCGCTTGCGACCGATGCCAATCCGGGCACCTCGCCGCTGACCTCGATCCTGCTCACGATGAACATGGGCGCGACGATTTTCCGCCTGACCCCGGTCGAATGCCTGACCGCCGTCACGCGCAACGCGGCCAAGGCGCTTGGCTTTGCCGATCGCGGCACTCTGGCCGTCGGCCAGCGCGCCGATCTGGCGATTTACGACATCCAACACCCCGCGGAGCTGACCTATCGCATCGGGTTCAATCCGCTTCACGCTCGCGTTCTGGGAGGCGAACTTGTCTGAACTTATCCTTACCCCCGGCGAAGCCACCCTTGCCGAACTCGAGCGCGTCTGGCGCGAGGGCCTGTCGGTCCGTCTGGCCGACAGCGCATGGCCGGGGATCGAGGCCGCTGCCGCCCGCATCGCCGCCGCCGCGAATGGCTCGGTCCCGGTTTACGGGGTGAACACCGGCTTTGGCAAACTCGCCTCGATCAAGATCAAGCCGGAAGACACCTCGACGCTGCAACGCAACCTGATCCTGTCGCATTGCTGCGGCGTGGGCGAGCCGGTCGAGGAAGAAACCGTCCGCCTGATCATGGTGCTGAAGCTATTGTCGCTGGGTCGCGGCGCCTCGGGCGTGCGTCCCGAGGTCGTGCATCTGATCGAGAACATGCTCGCCAAAGGCGTCCTGCCGGTGATCCCGTCGCAGGGTTCGGTCGGCGCTTCGGGCGATCTCGCGCCCTTGGCCCATATGGCCGCCGTCATGCTGGGCGAGGCGCGCGCGACCTATCAGGGCCGCGAATATTCCGGCGCCGAGGCTTTGGCTGCGGCTGGCCTGAAGCCGATCGTTCTCGCCGCCAAAGAGGGCCTTGCGCTCATCAATGGCACGCAGGTCTCGACCGCCTTCGCGCTGGCTGGCCTGTTTACGGCCTTCCGTCTGGCGCGCAATGCGCTGGTCTCCTCCTCGCTCTCGACCGATGCGATCATGGGCTCGACCGCGCCCTTCTTTGAGGAGATCCACCAGCTGCGCGGCCATCGCGGCCAGATCCTTGCCGCCCGCGTCATCCGCGATCTGATGGGTGGTTCGGAAATCCGCGAAAGCCACCGCGAGGGCGATACCCGCGTCCAAGACCCCTATTGCATCCGCTGCCAGCCGCAGGTGACGGGCGCGGCGATCGACATTCTGACCCAAGCCGCGCGCACGCTGGAAATCGAGGCCAATGCCGCGACCGACAACCCGCTGGTGCTGACCGAGGCCGATCAGATCGTTTCGGGCGGGAACTTCCACGCCGAGCCGGTCGCCTTCGCCGCCGATATGATCGCGCTGGCGATTGCGGAGATTGGCGCGATCTCGCAGCGCCGCATCGCGCTGATGGTTGACCCGGCGCTCTCGCATGATCTGCCGCCCTTCCTGACGCCCGATCCGGGCCTGAACTCGGGGCTGATGATCGCCGAAGTGACCTCGGCCGCGCTGATGAGCGAGAACAAGCACCTCGCGAACCCCTGCTCGACCGACTCGACCCCGACCTCGGCGAACCAGGAGGATCACGTGTCGATGGCCGCCCATGGCGCGCGCCGTCTGAAGCGGATGAACACGAACCTCGCCCATATCGTCGGGATTGAGGTGATGTGCGCGGCGGCGGGCGTCGAATTCCGCGCGCCCTTGAAAACCTCCCAGCCGCTTCAGCATGTCATCGCGCGTCTGCGCAAGGACATCCCGGCGCTGGAGCAGGACCGCTACCTCGCCCCCGATCTGAGCAAAGTGGCCGAGCTGGTCGCGTCGGGCGCGCTGATCGAGGTCGTGCCGGAGGCCCATATCGAAGAGGTGCGCCCGTGAGCGCGCTCGCGAACCCGGTCGAGGTCGTTCAGGGCGACAGCCCGATCATCCTCGGTCTGCCTCATACGGGGACGTTCGTCCCCGATGAGATCCGCGCGAAACTGAACCCGCGCGGGCTCGAGCTTGCCGATACCGACTGGCATATCGAGCGGCTTTATGACGGGCTCTTGCCCGGCGCGACCACGGTCCGCGCGCTTTTCCACCGCTATGTCATCGACGCGAACCGCGGCCCGGATGATGCGAGCCTCTATCCGGGGCAGAACACCACCGGCCTCGTGCCGACGACCGATTTCGACGGCGCCCCGATCTGGATCGACGCCCCGACCGAGGCAGAAATCGCCGATCGGAAGGCGCGTTTTCACGCCCCCTATCACGCCACTTTGGCGGCAGAGATCGCGCGGGTGAAGGCGAAACATGGCGTTGCGATCCTTTATGATTGCCATTCGATCCGCAGCCATATCCCCTTCCTCTTTGAAGGGACCTTGCCAGATTTCAACATCGGCACGAACCTTGGCGCGACCTGCGATGCGGCGATTGAAAAGGCAGTTTTCGACATTTCTGCCGCGACGGGGCGGACCCATGTGCTGAATGGCCGCTTCAAGGGCGGCTGGACGACGCGCCATTATGGCCAGCCGCAGGACGGGATCCATGCGATCCAGATGGAGCTCGCGCAATCCTCGCATCTGACCACCGAAGCCGCGCCTTTCGCCTATGACGAGGCCAAGGCCGAGGCTTTGCGCAAACCGTTGCGCGCGATCATCGAGGCGCTCGAGACCGTCGCCGCGACACTCGCGAGGCCGGCATGAGCGGGCCGCTGACAGGGATCAAGGTGCTGGACCTGTCGCGTGTGCTCGCCGGTCCCTATTGCACCGCGCTGCTCGCCGATCTTGGCGCCGAGGTCATCAAGCTGGAGCCGCCGCAGGGCGATGATTACCGCCATATCGGCCCGTTCAAACAGGGCGAAAGCGCGCTCTTCACGCTGAACAATCGCGGCAAGAAAAGCGTGGTTCTCGATCTCAAGAACCCCGAGCATCTGAAGCTTGCGCAAGAGATTTCGGATCACGTCGATGTCGTGGTCGAAAACTTCCGCCCCGGCGTCGCCGATCGGCTGGGGCTTGGTGCCGAGGCTCTGCGCGCGCGCAATCCGCGCCTGATCTATTGCTCGATTTCGGGCTTTGGTCAGCAGGGGCCGTTCAAGGATCTGCCCGCCTATGATCTGGTGGTCCAAGCCATGTCCGGCCTGATGGCGGGCACCGGCGAAGAGGGCGGCGCGCCGCTGAAAACCGGCGAGAGCATGGCCGATCTGGTCGCGGGCCTTTTCGCGAGCTGGTCGATCATGGCGGCGCTGGTTCAGCGCAATGCGACCGGGCAGGGGGCAACCCTTGATGTCGCGATGTATGACGCGCTCTTTTCCATGCTGACGACCAGCCATGCGCTGCATCTTTACGCGGGGGTCTTGCCCAAGCGCGTCGGCAACCGTCATCCGCTCTCGACCCCCTTTGGCTGCTATGCGACCAAGGATGGACAGGTGGCGATTTGCGTCTTGAATCCCAAGCAGTTCAAGGCCTTGGCCGATCTGATCGGCGCGCCCGAAGCGGTGGATGATCCGCGTTTCGCGACCGATGAAAGCCGGACCGAACACGAGCCCGCCGTCAAGGCGCTGATCGAGGCCTGGTCGCAGGGGCTTTCGACCGATGAGGCCGTCCGCGCTTTGTCCGGGGTCGGTCTGCCGACCGCGCCGATCTGGGACATCGCGCAGGCTGCGGCAAACGAGCACGCGAGCGCGCGCGGACTGGTGACCGAGCTGCCGCATCCCGTTTTGGGCACGGCGCCGGTGATCGGTCAGCCGGTGCGCTTTGATGGCGAAAAGCCGGTCGCCGCGCAATCGGCGCCGCGCCTTGGGGGGGATCTCGACGAGGTCTTACGCGAGTTGGGATTGGAGGGTCGCGCATGAATCCGCAAGACGAATGGCATATGCTGCAAGACGAAGAGCGGCTGTTCTGCGACGTTCTTGAACGCATCTGCGCCGAGAAAATCGCGCCGCTGGCCCATGACACCGACGAGAATTCGACCTTCGTTCACGCCCAGCTGCGCACACTTGGCGAGGTGGGCATGATGGGCGCGAACCTGCCCGAGGAATTCGACGGCTCGGCGATTTCGGCCCCGGCGCTTCTGCGCGCGGTGGCTCTGGTCGCGGGGGCCTGCGGCTCGACCGCCTCGGCGCTGACCGCGCATTATCTGGCGACCGACTCGATCCTGATCGGCGGCACGCAGGCGCAAAAAGAGCTCTGGCTGCCGAAAGCGGCGACGGGCGTGGCGCTTGGCGCTTTTGCCCTGACCGAGCCGACCGCCGGTTCCGACCCCGCCGATATGAAGACCCGCGCCCGCCGCGTTGACGGCGGCTGGCACATCAAGGGCACGAAATGCTTCATCTCGAATGGCGGTGTGGCTGATTTCATCGTGCTTTACGCGGTGACCGACCCGGAGAAAGCCCATCGCGGCATTTCCGCCTTTATCGTGCCGAAGGGCACACCGGGGCTTGAGGCCGGGCCTGCGGAAAAGACCATGGGGCTGAAAGGCGGCCATGTCTTCACACTGAATATCGACATCACTTTGCCCGAGGATGCGCTCTTGGGCGAAGAGGGCAAGGGCTTCCGCACCGCGATGCAGGTTCTCGACAATGGCCGGATCGAGGTTGCCGCGCAATGTCTGGGTCTGGCGGAAACCGCGATGAAAGCGGCGCTCGCCTATGCCAAGGACCGCGTCATCGGCGGCGAGGCTTTGAGCGACCGCCAAGGCATCCGCTGGATGATCGCCGATATGGGCGTGGCTTACCGCTCGGCGCTGCTGCTGAGCCAAGACGCCGCGCGCCAGCGCGATGCGGCCCATCACGGTAGCGGCGGGCGCTTTTCGCTGGCGGCCTCGATGGCGAAGCTTGCCGCGTCAGAGGCGGCGGGCAAGATCGCCGATAGCGCGCTGCAGCTGCATGGCGGCTATGGCTATACCCGAGATTTCCCCATCGAACGCATCAACCGCGACCTTCGGATCATGCGGATCTACGAAGGTTCCTCGGAAATTCAACGCATTATCATTTCCGGCAATATGCTGGCCTGATCGGAGACGAACATGGACAATCCCACCAACAACCCCCGTCACAACACCCGCGACGTCTATCCCGCGACCGGGACCGAGATCACTGCGAAAAGCTGGCTGACCGAAGCGCCGATGCGGATGCTGATGAACAACCTCCATCCCGATGTGGCCGAGAACCCGCATGAGCTGGTGGTTTACGGCGGCATCGGTCGCGCCGCGCGCACCTGGAAAGACTTTGACCTGATCGTCGAGAGCCTGAAGAACCTCGAAGCCGACGAGACCCTGATGGTCCAGTCGGGCAAGCCGGTTGGCGTCTTCAAGACCCATAAAGATGCGCCGCGCGTTCTGATCGCGAACTCGAACCTCGTGCCGCATTGGGCCAATTGGGACCATTTCAACGAGCTCGATAAGAAGGGTCTGGCGATGTATGGCCAGATGACCGCGGGTTCGTGGATCTATATCGGCACGCAGGGCATCGTTCAGGGCACCTATGAAACCTTCGTCGAGGCTGGTCGTCAGCATTACGGCGGCAGCCTCAAGGGCAAATGGGTGCTGACCGGCGGTCTCGGCGGCATGGGCGGCGCGCAGCCTCTGGCGGCTGTGATGGCGGGCGCTTGCTGCTTGGCCGTCGAATGCGACGAAACCCGCGCCGATTTCCGTCTGCGCACCCGCTACGTCGATGAAAAGACCCATTCGCTCGACGAAGCCCTGGCGATGATCGACCGCTGGACCAAAGCCGGTGAGGCGAAATCCGTGGCGCTGATCGGCAACGCGGCCGAGATCTTCCCGGAGCTCGTCAAGCGCGGCGTGCGTCCCGATATCGTCACCGACCAGACCTCGGCGCACGATCCGGTTCATGGCTATCTGCCGATTGGCTGGACCGTCGCTGAATGGCGCGCCCGTCAAGAGACCGATCCGAAAGGCGTCGCGAAAGCCGCGCGTGCGTCGATGCGCAAGCAGGTCGAGGCGATGGTCGCCTTCCATGACGCGGGCATCCCGACCGTCGATTATGGCAACAACATCCGCCAGATGGCGCTGGAAGAGGGTTTCGAGCGCGCCTTTGCCTTCCCGGGCTTCGTGCCGGCCTATATCCGCCCGCTCTTCTGCCGCGGCATCGGTCCCTTCCGTTGGGCCGCGCTCTCGGGTGATCCGGAAGATATCTACAAGACCGACCAGAAGGTGAAAGAGCTCGTCAATGACGCGCATCTGCACAATTGGCTCGACATGGCCCGTGACCGTATCAGCTTCCAGGGCCTGCCCGCGCGGATCTGCTGGGTCGGTCTCGGCATCCGCCACAAGCTCGGCCTCGCCTTCAACGAGATGGTGCGCAATGGCGAGCTGAAAGCCCCGATCGTCATCGGCCGCGACCACCTCGACTCGGGCTCGGTCGCCTCGCCGAACCGCGAGACGGAATCGATGCGCGATGGTTCGGACGCCGTGTCCGACTGGCCGCTTCTGAACGCGCTGCTCAACACCGCCTCGGGCGCGACCTGGGTCAGCCTGCATCACGGCGGCGGCGTCGGCATGGGTTTCTCGCAGCATTCGGGCATGGTCATCTGCTGCGATGGCAGCGCGGATGCCGATGCGCGTCTGGCGCGTGTGCTGTGGAACGACCCGGCAACCGGCGTCATGCGCCATGCTGACGCGGGTTACGAGATCGCGCTGGACTGTGCGCGCGAACACGGGTTGAATTTGCCTGGGATTCTCTGATCGGAGCATGCGCCGCCCAACGAGGCGGCGCAGCCAGAGATCGCCTGTCCAACAACGGAGATCGCTATGAGCTATCAGACCACCTTCAAAGCTGCCCTGTTTGGCCTTGCTGCGCTTGGCTTTTCCGGGGTCGCCGCTTCGGCGGACCAGCTTGCGGATATCAAGGCCGCGGGCAAGATCGTCACGGCCACCGATATGCATTACGCCCCGTTCGACATGCTGAAAAACGGCACCTATGAGGGGATGACGAAGGATCTCTTCGACGGCGTCGCCAAGGAGCTCGGGGTCGAGCCGGTTTATCAAGACATCCCCTGGACGGCCGAGCTTCCCGGTCTGGAGGTCAAGAAATTCGACATCGTCATCGCGCCGGTCACGATCACGCCCGAGCGGCTTGATCGCTATACCTTCACCCTGCCGATCGCCGATGCGACCGTCTCGCTGGTGAAGGCGGCGGGCAACAAGGACATCGGCAAGCCTGAAGACATCAAGGGCAAGACCGTGGGCGTCCAGCAGGGCACCGCGCAGTTCAAGCAGTTGCAGGCTTACGGCGACAAGCTGGGCGGGGTGACGGTCAAGGAATACGGCACCACCGACGAGGCCTATGCCGATCTCGCGGCGGGTCGTCTGGATGCCGTGGCGGGCTCGCTGCCGAACCTGACCTATCTGGTCAAAGAGCGCGGCGAGACCTTCGCTCTGCTCGAACCCGCTTCCTTCGGCGAGCCGACCTATTTCGCTTGGGTTCTGCGCAAGGGCGACGAATCCGCCAGCTTTGCCAAAGCGATCGACGATGCGCTGCTGAAAATGACCGATGACGGTCAGATCAAAGCCATCCAGGAAAAATGGCTTGGCACCTATACCGAACTGCCGCGCGAAGTGCCCGGCCAGAAGTAAGAGCCTCCTGCGGGCGGGGGAGATCCCGCCCGTAAACTTCTGATCGGAGAGTCGATGTTCTCGATATCTACCTTCACGGACGGTTTTGGCCCGCTGCTTTGGGCCGCGCGCTATACGCTGCTTGTCTCGGGCCTTGGCATTGCGCTTGGGCTAGTGCTGGGCGCCGTCATCTGCATCATGGGCATGTCGAAATCGCGCCCTGCGCGGGTCTTCGCCGCCCTTTGGGTCAGCTATCTGCGCGGTGTGCCGATGCTGGTCCAGCTGCTGGTGGTCTTCTTCCTGCTGCCGGTGATCGGCATCGACGTGCCCGCGATTGTCGCGGCGGTCGGGACGACGGCGGTCGTGGCCAGCGCCTATATTTCCGAGATCTGGCGCGGCGCGATCAATGCTTTGCCCAAAGGTCAGGCCGAGGCCGCCGTGGCGATTGGCATGGCGCCGGGCGATGTCTGGCGGCGCGTGATCCTGCCGCAAGCGGTTGCTTTGTCGCTGCCCGCGCTCATCAATGAGCTGATCTTGCTGGTCAAAGCCTCGTCGCTGGTCTCGGTCGTCGGCATTATGGAAATCACCCGCGCCAGTCAGGCTCAGGCCGGAACCACCTTCCGCCCGCTTGAGGCTTATCTCGCGGCGGCCTGTATCTATCTGGCGATCAACCTCTGTCTGGCGGCCATCGGGCGCTATCTCGAACACAGGATGGCGATCTGATGGACCTGTCGATCTTCGTCACCTATTGGCCGATCCTCGTGCGTGGCTTCGGCATGACGGTCTTTTGCTGGATCCTCGGCACCGCCTTCGGCATGGCGCTGGGTCTGGCGATTGCGCTCTGTCAGCGTTATGCGCCCGCGCCGTTTCGCTGGCTCTTGCAGATCTATATCGAGATCATTCGCGGCACGCCCTTCCTCGTCCAGCTGTTCGTGCTCTATTACGGCGGCCCGCTGATCGGCTTGCGGCTGGATGCGCTGCCCGCCGGGCTTTTGGGGCTGACGATCTATGGCAGCCCTTATTTCGCCGAGATCTTCCGCTCGGCTTTCCGCGCCGTGCCCAATGGTCAGATCGAGGCCGCCCGCGCTATCGGCATGGCCGAACCGACGATCATCCGCCGCATCCTTCTGCCGGTCGGGCTGGTCTCGGCTTTGCCTGCGCTGGTCAATTTCTCGATCATTCTGACGAAAGAGACGGTGATCCTCTCGATCATCACCGTGCCCGAGCTGATGTATCAGACCCAGCGCATGTCGACCGAAACCTTCCGCTATCTCGAAGCGAACCTCGTTCTGGCGCTGTTCTTCTGGTTCTTCGTCGAGGTCATTTCGCGCATCGGTCGCCGGTTCGAGCGCCGCATCACCCATTATCTGATCGAAAGGCCGTAAGATGGTTCAAGCCTCCACGATGGTTCAGGCCCCCATGAAAGTTCAGGCCTCCGCAGTCGAGATCCGCGCGGTCAATAAATTCTACGGCCCCTTCCATGCGCTGAAAAACATCAACCTCTCGATCCCGCCGGGCAAGGTCACTTGTCTGATCGGGCCCTCGGGTTCGGGCAAATCGACCTTGCTGCGCTGCATCAACTTCCTCGAGGAATATGACGACGGCGCGGTGCTGATCGACGGCAAACAGATCGGCTATGACGCGCCGGGCCGGAAAATGACCGCGAAAAAGCTGCGCGAAATGCGGCGCTCGATCGGCATGGTCTTCCAGCAGTTCAACCTCTGGCCGCATATGACGGCGCAGGAAAACGTGGCCGAGGGACTGATCCGCGTGCGCGGCCTGCCCAAAGCCGAGGCGATGGAGCGTGCCGCCGGGGCTCTGGCCAAGGTCGGGCTGTCGGACCGCATGGGCAATTATCCCTCGCGGCTTTCGGGCGGGCAGCAGCAGCGCGTGGCGATTGCCCGCGCGGTGGCGATGGAGCCGAAGCTGATGCTCTTTGACGAGCCGACCTCGGCGCTCGATCCAGAGCTGGTCGGCGAGGTGCTCAATGTGATGAAGGCCTTGGCGTCGGAAGGCATGACCATGGTCGTCGTCACCCATGAGATGGGCTTTGCCGCCCATGTCGCCGATCAGGTCGCATTTCTGGAAAAGGGCGAGCTTGTCGGCGTGGATGAGCCCTCGCGCATCCTGCATCATCCCGAAGATCCCCGCATTCAGGGCTTTCTGCGCACCTATCACGAGCGCAACAGTTTCTGAGGTCATGGCTCTTGCGGCGCGCGCCCGGTCACTGGCCGGGCGTTTGCCATTGGCGGCCCCGAGAAAACGGTTGCAATTCAAGGGCTCTGCGATCAGAGCTTTTGTGACGACATTCTAACAGACAAAATCGTGACGCATTCTCAGACCCCAGCCGACGACCCGCCGCGCCGCAGCTGGCGCGATCTTCCCAGACGGTGGGCTGCCTTCGTGGCCAGCGGCGCGATCCGCATCTTTGCCCGGCTGATCACGGCGGTTCAGCCTGAGTGGCGCGGCGTCGATCCTCTGGGGCCGCAGCGGATCTATTTCGCCAATCACAACAGCCACGGCGATTTCATTCTGATCTGGTCGGTTCTACCCCATCAGATGCGCAACCGCACCCGGCCGGTTGCGGGCGTCGATTATTGGGGCGGTCGGGGCCTGCGCGCCTTCATCGGGCGCGATGTCATCAATGCCGTGCTGATCGAGCGCGAGCGTGAAGGCCGCCAAGGCGATCCGGTCGAGACGATGGCCGGGGCGCTGGACGATGGGGCCTCGCTGATCCTCTTTCCCGAAGGCACGCGCAACCTTACCGATGAGGTGCTCTTGCCCTTCAAGAGCGGGCTTTTCCATCTTGCCAGCGCGCGCCCGAATATTGATCTGGTCCCGGTCTGGATCGAGAACCTGAACCGGGTCATGCCCAAGGGCGAATTCATCCCGGTGCCGCTGATGTGCAAGACCGTCTTCGGCGCGCCTTTGCGGCTTCAGCCGGGCGAGAGCAAGACCGATTTCCTGACCCGCACGCGCGAGGCTTTGCTTGCGCTGCGGCCCAAACCCGCAGAGGCCAGCTGATGTCGCCCGCTGACAGCGATCTCGTGACACTTATCCTTGGCGCGGGCGGAATCCTTGTGCTCGCTTCGGTCATTGGCGGCGTGCTGGGTTGGCTTTATTCGCCGGACGGACGCAATGTCACGATCGAGAACCTGAACGACCGCATCCGCTCGTGGTGGGTCATGGTGCTGTTTCTCTCGATCGCGCTTCTGGGCGGGCGGATCGGGGTGACGCTGCTTTTCGCGCTCTGCTCCTTTGCGGCTTTGCGTGAATTCCTGACCCTGACCAATGCCGGACGCGCCGATCATTGGTCGCTGGTCTGCGCCTTTTTCGTGGTCCTGCCGCTTCAGTATTATTTCATCTGGATCGGCTGGTATGACATGTTCGCGGTCTTCATCCCGGTCTATGTCTTCCTGCTGTTGCCCATCGTCTCGGCCTTTCGCGGAGACACGCGCAACTATCTGATCCGCGTCGCAGAGGTCCAATGGGCGCTGATGATCTGCGTCTTCTGCGCCTCGCATGTGCCCGCGTTGCTGACGCTGAAGCTGCAGAATTTCGACGGCCGGAACGTGCTTTTGATCGCCTTCCTCGTCGTCGTGGTCCAGCTTTCGGACGTGCTGCAATATGTCTGGGGCAAGCTTCTGGGCAAGCACAAGATCGCGCCGAAGCTCTCGCCCTCGAAGACGGTCGAGGGCTTTCTCGGCGGCAGTCTCAGCGCCACGGCGATTGGCGCGCTCTTGTGGTGGATGACGCCGTTCAACCCGTGGCAGGCCGCGCTCATGGCCTTCATCATCACGCTTCTGGGCTTTTGCGGCGGGCTGGTCATGTCGGCGATCAAGCGCGATCGCGGCGTCAAGGATTGGGGCCATGCGATCGCGGGGCATGGCGGCTTCATCGACCGGCTGGATTCGGTGGTCTTCTCCGCGCCGATCTTTTTCCATCTGACGCGCTATTTCTGGTCGGTCTGAGATGGGCCAAAGCCTCGCGCGCCGCAGCTTCAGCCATGTCGCGGTGGCCTTTCTCGCGATGGGAAGCTGGGCCGCTTTCGCCAATCGCGCCCATCCGATGCCCGAGCCCGTGCTGGCCGGGCTGGTGCAGGGCGCGCTCTCGGGCACGATCACTCTGGGGCTGAAACGGATGATCGAGGCGGTCTCGGCGCGGATCTTGGGCGTGGGCGCGCTGATCTGGCCGCCGGTGATTGCGCTGAGCGCCTCGGCGCTCATCCTGACCAGCCTGCACCGGCTGGCGGGCACGCCCGAGATCGCCGCGACGATTGCGCTGCCCCTGAGCGTCACGACGCTCTATTCGACGATTTACAGCTACGCCTTGTGGAGATCACGGCCATGACCGACGTTCCGAACCGCCGCCCGCTGGCCAGCCGCCAAAGCCGATGGGCGGGCGAGGCGACGCGGCGGCTGGTCAAAACCGGGATCACGCCCAACCAGATCTCGATGCTCGGCATGGTCGCGGCGCTGGTCGCGGGCCTGTCCTTCTGGGGCGCGGGGGGCGTCTCGGGCGCGGCGCGTGTCCTGCTGCTGCTGCTCGGCGCGGTCTTCGTTCAGGCGCGGCTGATCTGCAATCTGCTTGACGGAATGGTCGCGGTCGAGGGGGGCAAGCGCGCGCTTGATGGCGGGTTCTGGAACGAATTTCCCGACCGCGTCTCGGATCTCTTGATCCTGCTGGGGATCGGGCTTGGCCTTGGCCATCCGGCGCTTGGCTGGGCGGCGGTCTCTTTCGCTTTCCTGACGGCCTATGTCCGCGAGCTTGGCGTGAGCTGCGGCCGGCCTGCGGATTTCGCCGGGCCGATGGCGAAACAGCATCGCATGGCGCTGGTGACCGGGGCGGCGGTGCTGTCGGCGTTCGCACCGCTTTGGAGCGGACGCGACGAGCTGCTTCTCGCGGCGCTGTGGCTGGTGGCGGTCGGCGCGGCCCTGACGGCCTTGCGCCGCAGCGCGAGGCTGGTGATCGCGCTGCGTCGGGGCCGCTAAGGACGCAGGCTGCCGCGCCAGACGATTTCGACCGGCAGGGCTGTGACCCGCGTGGCCTCGCCTCCCTCGAGATCGCCCTCGATACTGGCCGCGATCCGATCGGCGAGCGCGGGCAGGGGCTGGCGGAAGGTGGTCAGATCATAGCCACGCCAGCCCGCTTGCGGGATATCGTCAAAGCCGATCAGGCAAAGATCCTCGGGGATCTTGCGGCGGAAATCGAGCCGCGCGACATCCATGAAGCCAAGCGCCAAAAGATCGGTCGTGCAAAAGACGCCCTCGGGCCGGTCGGTGGCGCCGAGCAGGCGCCGCGCGGCTTCGGCGCCGGTCGCATAGCCCGTCGGTCCAGCCCGGCTGATCCGCACGCTGAGCCCATGCTCGGCGGCGGTGTCGAGAAAGCTGCGCTCGCGCGAGACAAGGCTGGGCGTGCCCGCATTCGAGCTGACCAGCGCGAGCTGCCGACATCCCGCGCGGCGCAGCATCAGACAGGCCTCGCGCGCGGCGGCCTCGTTTTGCACCAGCACGACCTCGGCCTCGGAAATCGGCTCGTCGCGGTTGACCAGAATGACGCGCTGGCCGTTTTCGATACAGGTCGCGATCAGCGAAGCGGGCGGCCCGCCCGACAGGATCACCGTCGCTTCGGCGCGGTAGTTCAGCGCCTGACGCAAAGCGGCGGCGGCGTTCTCGGGCTGGCCCGCCGTGCTCAGCAGCATCACCACCTTGCCCAAAGCCTGAAGCCGCGCGGTCACCGCCTCGATCAGCGCCGCCTGAAAGGGCGCGCCGATCTCCGAGACGATCAGGCAGACGATGCCCGAGCGGTGCTGGATCAGCCCGCGCGCCAGATGGTTGACGTGATAGCCAAGCTCTTCGGCGGCGGCGAGCACCTTGGCGCGGGTCTTGGCCGAGACGCTCGCGCCCGGGGTGAAGGTGCGCGAGACCGCCGAGCGCGAGACGCCCGCAAGCGCCGCCACACGATTTGCACTGACCGAGGATTTTGCCGCTTTGGACTTGGCTTTGGACACGCGCCCACCTTCCCGAAGATCGCCCCGCACGCGCTGCCGCAGCTGAAAAGCCGGGCGGTGAGGCGAGACCTGCCTGATTTCGGTTCATTTCAGACTGTTGTGGCAGCGCCGTGACAGAAACAGCGTCCAGCTTGGCGAGGCTTGGGCGTTACGGTTGTGCCGGGCGATTCATCCGCGCGTTGCCTTGAAGAGCGGCAGATCCCGGAATTTTTGCCTCATCCCTAATCGGCGGATGCCGCGAGCTGCGCGCGGACCGGGCTTTTCTTGCCGCCCGCCTTCGCAGCCGGTTTCCCTGAATGCCAGAGGTCGGGCCCGCGCCATGACCGCCCCCGCAGCGCCAGTTTGGGAGCGCCAGTTTGAAGGACATCGCGATGCAGAAACTCTGGACCCCATTGTTGACAGCCGGCTTGGCGGCAGGCCTCGGTTGGCCCGCGCTCGCACAAGAGGCAGCCCCCGCAGCCGCTCCCATCGTCGCCGCCGAGGCTGCGAAAGCGGTCATGGACAAGGGCGATACCGCCTGGATGATGGTCTCGGCGGTGCTGGTCATGGCGATGATCCTGCCCGGTGTGGCGCTGTTCTATGGCGGGCTGGTGCGGGCCAAGAACACGCTGTCGGTGCTGATGCAGACCACCGCGATTGCCGCCGTGCTGATGGTGCTCTGGCTGGTCGTCGGCTATTCGATCGCCTTTGGCGGCGGGCAAAGCCCGTTCTGGGGCGGGCTCGGTAAGGCTTTCCTGCAAGGCGTCAGCATCCACTCGACCGCCGCGACCTTCACCGAGGGCGTGGTCATCCCGGAGTATGTCTTCATCTCGTTCCAGATGACCTTTGCCGCGATCACCGCGACGCTGATCATCGGCGGTCTGGTCGAGCGGGTCAAATTCGGCGCTTTGCTGGTCTTTTGCATCTTCTGGGCGCTGCTCGTTTATTTCCCGGTCGCGCATATGGTCTGGGACAGCGCCGGGCTGATCTTTGGCTGGGGCGCGCTCGATTTCGCGGGCGGCACGGTTGTGCACATCAACGCCGCCGTGGCCGCACTGGTCGGTGCGCTGATCATCGGCCCGCGCATCGGCTATATGAAAGAGATGATGGCGCCCCATTCGCTGCCGCTCGCGCTGACCGGCGCGGCGGTGCTGTGGTTCGGCTGGTTCGGCTTCAACGCGGGCTCGGCGCTAGAGGCGGGTCCGGATGCGGCGTTGGCCATGGTCAACACCTTCGCGGCCCCGGCGGCGGCGATCCTGACCTGGGCCGGGCTGGAATGGGCGCTGCGCGGCAAGGCCTCGCTGCTGGGCGGCATCTCGGGGATGATCTCGGGGCTGGTCGCGATCACGCCCGCAGCGGGCACGGTCGGGCCGATGGGCGCGCTGGCGCTTGGCGTGATCGGCGCGGCGGGCGCTTATTATTTCGTCACCGTGGTGAAGATCAAACTGGGCTATGACGACAGCCTCGACGTTTTCGGCATCCATGGCGTCGCGGGCATTCTGGGCGCGCTTGGCACCGGGATCTTCACCGCGCCGTCGCTTGGCGGCACGGGCGGGGCGGATTACGCGATCCTCGGCCAGACGCTCATTCAGGCGAAGGCCGTGCTGCTGACCGTGGTTTGGTGCGGGGTCGTGTCCTTCGTGCTCTTCAAGCTGATCGACGCGACCATCGGCCTGCGCGTGTCGCGCGACGACGAGCGTCAGGGCCTCGACATCACCACCCATGGCGAGCAGGCCTACCACCTCTGAGGCGGGCAAGATGAGGCAGGGCCGGTCCGAAAGGGCCGGCTTTCGCTATTCCGCGACGGCCCCGGCATCTCGGTTGACCAGAACCAGCGCGGCGCGGCGGAAGGCGGTCATCAGGCGCTGATGCAGGGCGGGGGCGATCTGGCAATCGCTCATCGCCAGATCCATGCAGAAGAGCCAATCCTCGGCATCTTCGGGGCGGATCGGAATATGGTCGTGGATCTCGCGCAGGTTCATATGGCCGTGCTTGTCCGCGTAATAGCGGCGCCCGCCAAAGAAGCCCGAGAGGAAATCGAACTGCTCGCCGCGGACATGGGACATGCCATGGCCGCGGAAATGCAGATGCAGGATCTGGCGCCCTTCCGGGCGCGTCTCGATCAGGTCGTAAAAGCGTTCGACCAACCGGCGGAGCACGTCTTCTCCGCCGAGCTGGTCGATGATGCTGCGCATCTCCGCCCCCTTAGCTTTGGGGACGGGTCTTTTTCGGGTCGTAATGCGACAGGGTCACGACCGTGGCGGGCAGGCGCATCTGCTGGCCGTCGAGCTTGCCGACTTCGAGCGCGGTGCCGGGGGCGGCGACGGTCGGGTCGACACGGGCCAGCGCGATGTTCTTGTTCAGAAGCGGCGAGCGCACGGCCGAGGTAATTTCCCCAACCTGAGCCCGGCCCTGGAAGATGCCATCGCCATGGCCGATCATCGTATTCGCATCGACATCGAGGCCGACGAATTTGCGCGACGGCGTCTCTTTGCGGCGAATCAGCGCCTCGCGACCGATGAAATCGACCTCTTTCGATTTCAGGGGCACGGTGAAGCCGATGCCAGCCTCGAACGGGTCGGTCTGGTCGCAGAAATCATAGCCCGCGAAGATCAGACCGGCTTCGATCCGCAGCATGTCGAGCGCGTCAAAGCCCATCGCCTTCAGGCCAAGATCCTTACCGTTCTCCCAGACCGCATCCCAGACTTCATTGGCGTCATTCGGGTGGCAGAAGATTTCATAGCCAAGCTCGCCGGTGTAGCCGGTGCGCGAGACGACGACAGGCGCGCCTTTCGAATGGCCGATGCGGCCGACGGTGAAGCGGAACCAGCCGAGATCCTCGATCTTGGTCTGATGCTCGGCCGTCCAGATGAAACGCTTCATGATATCGCGCGAGTTCGGACCCTGGACCGCGAGGTTGTGCATCTCATTGGTGGACGAGCGGATCATCACCTGCAGCCCGGCCTTTTCGGCCTGCTCGCGCAGCCATTCCCCGCCGTAATCATCGCCGCCGATCCAGCGGAAATTGTCGCGGCCAAGGCGGAAGATGGTGCCGTCGTCGATCATGCCGCCGGTCGGGTAGCACATCGCGGTATAGACGACCTGACCCACGGCGAGCTTCGAGACATCGCGCGTCATCGTGTAGTTCAGCAGCGCCTCGGCATCGGGGCCGGTGATCTCGAATTTGCGCAAAGGCGAGAGGTCGAGCACGACGGCAGCCTTGCGGCAGGCCCAATATTCGTCAATCGCGCCGTTGTTGGCATAAACGGTCGGCACCCAGTAGCCGCGATATTCGACCACGTTCGACGTCAACGCCGAAGTCCTTTCGTGGAAAGCGGTTTCCTTGGTCATACGCGGCTCCGAATTCGGGGTGGGGCGCCATGCACTGGCGCGCTGGAACTTCTCTGCGCCGGAATAGCTCCGGACGTGGATATCGCTCAGATACCAGCCGTTTGCGGGCGTCGTATCATCGGGGCAGGCCGAGCTGACGCAAACAATGTCGGTCAGCGCGCGGAAGAGGACATAATCGCCCGGACGCGACCACGGCTCGTCGGTGATGAGCACGCCATGGGCGTCGATCGCGGTGTTGAAGAAGAGGTTCACCGCCATCCAGCCCGGACGGTCGGCGACGCCATATTCATCAAGCGCGCGGTTGAAGTTGTCCGAGCAGTTGACATGGCCGGGATAGCCGATGTCGTCGTAATATTTCGAGGCGCAGGCCATGGCGAAAGCGTCATGGCGGCCAACGGTGTCCTGCACCACCTCGATCAGAGCGGTCATGTCCTGATCGTAATATTTGTTGTGCAGACCCGGCACGGAATAGGCATGGCCCATGATCGTGCGCGTGGTGGTCACGTCGATCGGACGCTCGATGCCTTTTTCCAACTTGCGCGCATCGAAGCACTGCAAGTCGGTGCACTGACGGCCATCGACGTCGTAAACCTGGAAGTAATCGCCCGCCTTGACGAAATAGGACCTCGCGGTCGCCGAGGACACGCGCAGATCGAGAATCGGGTCGGCCAGCGGATCGGGCAGGTCGAACTGCCCGACTTCACGCGGTTTCGCGCGTTGGATCGACAGGACGACCGGCGTCGCGGTTTCCTGACCATGCGGGTCCATCGCTTCGGCCGGAGCCGAGATCAGCAGATGACCCGGACGGGTGACGGTGAAGCTTTCCGAGGTGCCCGCCTTGGTCTCGGGACCAAAGAGCGAGATCGCCGAGGCTTTCGACAGATCAATGTGGCGCCGCTTCAGGCCCGAGCGGATGCCCGACAGCCCTTCGCCCGCCTTGTCGCCGCGCGCAAGCAGCGCCCGCGTGCCTTCGGCGGTGGAATTCGACTTCGCGCCGAGAATCTCGGTGTCGATGTGACCGCTTTCATCGGCGGCAACAAGCTCGACCCTTTGGCCGCCCTCGTGGTTCACGATGCTCAGGCGATCGCCTTCACGAAGCGCGACCAGAAGCGCGCCGCCGCCGGCGACTTCATAGCGCTCTGGCGCATTGTGCTGTCGGATTCCATTCGGGCGGATCAGCCGCGTGGCCCGGGGTGGCCCGGGAAAGACAGTTGGGAAACGTTGATCCAACATTGCAGCCTCGCGCGTTTGGGGTTGCGTAAGCGGAAAATTTCTTTCATTCTACGAAAGAGATTAGCCGAGGCTCCAAGAGCAGGCAACCGGTTTGTCCTGCGGCTCATACTACAGCACGAGATGCCCGTTGTATGGGGGAAAATTCCCAGCAATTGACGGGCCAAGAAACGCGCTGGGATCTGGCCCATCCGCGTAAAAAGACTGCCTGACCAATCTCTTCCCGACTTTCGACCGATCTAAATCCGTGTCCTGTGCCACAGTCTGACTGCGGGATGCGACGGGAGCGTTGACGTGACGCAAAGAGACCTATTTGCTGCATTTGATAGGTCGGGAGATCGAAGCCATGTCGTGCTTGCACGTCGCGATATCCAGGCGAGCTGCCCCTATCACCCCGCGCTGGCCTGTCCGGTGGCGGCGAGACCTTTCTATGCTGAGGATTGACCACGAATGGGCCGCGTCCACACCGGCCATATACGAAGGAAAAAGCTGAATGACGATAGAAGGGACGATGGCGGCCAGCCGCCGCGCGGCAGCCGGGGCGCTGAAGCAGAACCCGCATCAGCTTCGCGACAGTGGCGAGCGCAATCTCGAATCGGCCATCGGCCGCGCCTTGCGCGCGGTGCGCCAGCAGCAGGGCATGACCGTCGTCGAGCTTTCGGGCCGAACCGGCATCTCGATCGGGATGCTCTCGAAGATCGAGAACGGCATCACCTCTCCATCGCTGACCACGCTGCAAACCCTGAGCCATGCGCTTTCGGTGCCGATCACCACCTTCTTCAAAAGCTACGAAGAGCGGCGCGAGGTCCAGCATCTCAAGGCGGGCCAGCATGTCGAGGTCGAGCGGCGCGGCACCCGGGCGCATTATCAGTATCACCTGCTTGGCCATATCGGCGCGAACAATTCGGGCGTGGTGGTCGAGCCCTATCTGATCGTGCTGACGGGCGGCGATGACGATGTCTTCCCGACCTTCCAGCATGACGGGATCGAGCTGCTTTATATGCTCGAAGGCAAGGTCGAATATCGGCATGGCGATCAGACCTTTCTGCTGGAACCTGGCGATTCGCTGATCTTTGACGCGGATGAGCGCCATGGTCCGGGCGAGCTGATCTCGCTGCCGGTCCGCTACCTGTCGATTATCTGCTACCCTCAGGCCTGAACCAGACGCATCGCGGGGCATCGCAGAAGTCAGGGCACAAAAAGATCGGCCGGGGAGATCCCCGGCCGATTTCATTTGGCGTGACGGCGTCCGGCCGAGGTGGGCTCAGTCTTCGGCCCACCAGCCCGGCGAGGTCGGCGCGCCGTCGTCATATTGGGCAAGCCAATTGGTCAGCAGTTCGCGGTTGCGCGCGAAGCCTTTGTATTCGGCCAGCTCTTGCGGAAGCCCTTGCAGCACGCGGTGCAGACGGCGGCCCCATTTCGGCACGGTCACCAAATCCTGGAAGCTGATGAGGTAGCACCGGATCGGGAAGACGATCGCATTCGAGCGCGGCAGGCGGTAGAGCGTTTGCAGCTCGACCCGCAGATGCTGACGTGCGCCGACATTGTCCATGTTGAGCGTCGTCTTGCTCGGACCCCATTTCGGATAGGTCTCGGGCGCGGTGTCCAGACGCGGATCGACGGTCATCGTCCAGTTGAAGCGACGCACGGGCGCGCCATATTGCAGCTTCAGCAGGAATTTGAGCGCGCGGTCAAAGATCCCCATGCCGCCCGCCAGCGGCACCGGCGCGTGCCATTCGTGGAAGCTCATCCCGATGTCGAAATCGAGCGACCAGTCGGCTTGGCTCGTGACCATCCCGGCTTCGATCCACAGATTGTCCTCGCGCTGATCTTGCAGCGTGAAGTCGCCCTGTGCCTGACGGGTGATATATTCCATCGGCCCATAGGGCAGGGTGGATTCGTCAAGGAAGGTGAAGGTGTCGTCGATGCCGAGCGGCTTGTTGACCCAACGCCATTTGTTGCCGTTTTTGTGCAGCTCGAACATGTCGGGATAGTCGCGGGCCTTGGACTCCATGATGAGTTCCAAGAGGTCCCAACCGGCCAGCGTCATATGCGGCAGCGACTGGCAGCGCAGCGGATCTTCCGCCAGCACGCGGGCGCGATCCTTCATCTCCGAGACGTAATGTTCGTCCACGTCAAAGGAGTGCTCGAAGACCGAACCTTTCCGGCCCGGCGTATGGGGCTCGATGTTCACCGAATACATATACTCGTCTTCGGGGAACGGGAAAGGAAAGCGGGCGAGGCCCGCCGGAGAGTTTCGGTAGGTGTAGTCGTTACGGAAAGTCTCGTCGTTGAACTGAATTCCCATCGGCTCCTCCTCACAGATCCAGAACCAGCCGCTCACCAGAGAAGCGTGACACACAAGGCATGATTTTCTTGCCTGAGGCGCGCTGTTCCGGGGTCAGCCAGTGATCATTATGCTCTATATCCCCCTCCAGGGCGAGAACATCGCATTCGCATTGCCCGCAGGCGCCGCCACGGCAAAGATAGGGCGCATCGACGCCATTGGCCTCCATCGCTTCCAGAAGCGATTGGACGGCGCCAACGGTGATCGTCTTGCCCGAACGCGCCAACTCGACCTCGAAGGGTTCGCCGACCGGAGGGGCGAGGAACTCTTCGGAATGGACGGCGCCCTTGGGCCAGCCCGCCTTTTCCGCCAGATCGTGCACGGCATTGATCATGCCCTTGGGACCACAGGTATAGACATGGGTGCCAAGCGGTTGACCACGCAGCAATTTCGGAATGTCGATGAAGATGCCCTCATCGTCATAGTAAAGATGCACGCGGTTGTCGTAGCTGCGCTTGAGCTCATCGCCGAACTGGCCGAGCGAGCGGCTTTGCACGGCATAATGCAGCTCGAAATTCGCATTCTGCGCATCCATCTGGGCCATTTGCGCGATGAAGGGCGTGATGCCGATGCCGCCCGCGATCAGCAGGTGCTTCTTGGCGCGCGCATCCTCGGGGAAGAGATTGACCGGATAAGAAATGGTCATCTCCATGCCGGGCTCGACATGGTTGTGCATGAACAGCGAGCCGCCGCGCCCGAAATCGTCGCGCCGGACCGAGATCGAATAGCCCGAGGTATCCGACGGATCGCTCATCAGCGAATAGGGATTGAGGCGGCGGGTGCCGTTGTCATTCATCTCGACGACGATATGGCTGCCGCCCGAGAACGGCGGCACCGGACCGCCATCAAGCGGCACGAAGCGGAAGGTCTTGATCAGGGCGTTGACCGGAATGACCTCGGCGACGCGGGCGTGGATTCTGGGTGCTCCGCTCATGGGAATTTCTCCACCATTTCCGGGACTTGTCCGGGGTCTTCGGCGTCGATGTTGACGCCCTGAAATGCTGCCAGCCGGCGCGAGTAATGGTCGCGCACATAGAGGTTCAGGCCGCAATGGCTGCACACCATCGGATCGGTCGTGACGTTTTCGGTGATGCCTTTGCAATGGACGCATTGCACGCGACGGGCCAGCGAGCCGCGGTGTTCGCTGTGCATTCCGTCATAAGGATAGCCGACTTTCATAGCTTCGCTTTGGACGACGCCGATCAGGGTCTCGGTTCCGGCAAGGTAGATCTGTAGACCCATATGTGCATCGACCAGCTCTTTGCGGATCCGCGACATGGCGGCGGCAAGAGTGGGGCCGTGATAGAAACGCGCCGCGCCGATCTGGGCGAGGTCGTCGCCCATATCGGTGCCGTTCGCAGCTTTCACATAGATGATACATGCGCTCGAGCGCAGATCTGTGCCCGCTGCGTCCGCCTTGGCGAAGAGGTCGAGGATCGCGCCTCCCCCTTCGCCATCGGCGACCATCAGATGGGCAGTGCCTTGCTGGGGTTCGAGAACGCCATAGACGGGCCTTGTCGCGATCGAAGGCGCGAATTCGGAATTCATCATGGTTTTCTCCTCCCTCGCTTGTTGTTCAGCCCTTGGCGCTGCGGATTTTCTTGTCCACGTCGTAGAAGGGCATTTCGCTGGTGGTGGCCGAGACCTCTTTGCCGCCGGTTTTGACCGTCACTTTGGTGCCATTGTTGGCGAAGGCGACGGGCAGGCGGGCAATGGCGACGGTGTAATTGTTCACCGGCGAGGCCAGACCCTGGGTGACGACGCCGATTTCCTTGCCATCGGCAAAGACGGGCGCGCCGTTTTCGGGCTGCTCTTTGCTGTCGAGCTTGAGGCCCCAGATCTTGAAGCGCTCTTTGCCCTTCAGGCGGGCATGTTCTTCCGCGCCATAGAAGCCGGTGTGGTTCGGCGAGACGGTGAAGTCGAGCCCAAGCTCCCACAGAGTGTCGCCTGCGGCCTCATCGGCGAAGGGGAAGGTTTCCGAGTTGTCGCCCGGATAGAAGAGCAGATAGCTTTCCGTGCGCAGCAGGTCGAGCGTGCCGAACTGAGCCGGAACGATGCCCATCTCTTTGCCTTCTTCGAGAATGCGGTCCCAGACAGCCGGGGCATCTTCGCCACGCACAAAGATCTCATAGCCGCGCTCGCCGGTATAGCCGGTGCGCGAGATCATCACGGGCTTGCCGAACAGCGAGGTCTGGATATGGCCGAAATAGGCGAGGTTGCGGATGCCCGGAACGTGTTTCTCCAGGAAATCGACCGCGACCGGACCTTGCAGCGACAGGTCGTGCAGGTTGTCGTCGAAGATGATCGAGACATCTTTGCCCGCGCCCGCCATCTGCAGGCGCTCCATGCCCGAGCCGGTGCCGTGAACGACCATGTAGTTGTTCGGGCCGAAGCGGTAGATGACGCAGTCATCCACGAATTTGCCGGCTTCGTTCATCATGCAGGCATAGACCGCGCGGCCGGGCATCAGCTTGGCCATGTTGCGCGTGGTGGCGCGCTCGACCACCTGGGTCGCCGCCGGGCCGCTGACAAAGACCTTCTTGAGGCCCGAGACATCCATCAGCCCCGCTTTGGTGCGGATGGCCGTGTAGTCGTCGATCATCGGCTTATCGTAGGTCCAGGCGGTCGGCATCCCGTTCCAGTCCTCGAGCTTCGAGCCGAGCGCCAGGTGCCGGTCTGCCAATGTGGAAATGCGCCACGAATTCGCCATGAGTTCCCCCCGTCAATGAAAGCTTATCGTCTTGGTTCGATTCCAAGCCGACCACCGCGCGCCCCCAAAATCAAAGGAAAAGAATATTCCTAATAGCAAAGTATCAACTTGCCGGGATTTTGAGCTGTCGGGGTCGTCTTGAAGGTAAGAATTCCGCCCCGCGCGAGGGCGGGGCGGCTGTAGTCGATCTTTGGCGGGCCTTAACCCGGCAGGACGAAAAACCAGTTGGCGAACAGTACCACGATCAAGCCAGCCAGCAAGGTCAGATAAGGCAGCATCCCTGCGCGGCCCGGCTCGAGATCGCCGTCCGGATCAAGACCCAGATCCTCCATCGCTTCGCGCGGGAAGCGGCCCTTGTCGGTCACCCAATGGCGATAGGCAAAGATCGGGATCACCAGCGCGGCAAAGATCAGCCCCGCCCAGAGCGCCTGCGAATAGCCCCAGACCTTGGCCCCCGCACCGAGGAACAGCGCATTGACGAAAGCCAGCAGCGTGTTCAGCGCCAAAAGCCAGGTCGGCGCCTTCCACGGGCGATCGAGATGGGGGCTGTCGATGCGGTGGATCCAGCCTGCGTTGAGGTTCAGGAAGTTGAACAGCAGATAGCCGACGTTGGCGATGGCCAGCACGAGATAATAGCCGCCCGCATCCGAGGCCAGCGCCAGCAGGAAGGTGTTGAACACCAGATCCTGACGCATGGCACCAACCGGCGCGCCGTTCTTGTTGACCTTGCCGAGGTATTTCGGCAGCCAGCCATCGCGCGAGCCCTGATAGAGCGTCCGCGACGAGCCTGCTCCGGCGGTCATGATCGACATGGCCAGCGCAAGGATCATCAGCAGCACGAAGAGATGCACGACGACGCTGTTCGACGAGATCATCCGACCCATCGCCTCACCGATGCCGCTGCCGTCGGCGATGCCGGGGGCGAGCAGGCCTTCATGGCCATAGACGCCTTGGAAGGCGAAGGGGATCAGGATGAAGAACAGCATGCAGAGCAGGCCGGAATAGAAGATCCCCTTGAACGTGTCGGTCTTGGGGTTCTTCAGCTCGCGGGTATAGCAGACCGCGGTCTCGAAGCCATAGGTCGACCAGGCCGCGACATACATGCCGCCCAGAACCAGGGTCCAGCCGCCGACATTCCATGCACCGTCCAGCGCCGAGCCTGCTGCGGCGGGCGGAACGATATTGGTGACATAGCTCCAGTTGATCGAGCCGGTGATGATCGGCACGAGGCCAGCCAGCAGCAGCGGCACCAGAACGATGACCGCGAGCACTTTCTGAACGCCCGCAGCAGCGCCGATCCCGCGTTTCTGGATCGTGTACATCGTCAGCATGATGACGACGCCGACCACGAAGGTCGAGTTGAAGTAAAGCGTGCCGAGATAGGGAATCGGAATATGGAACGCTTCCCAGGTCCGGATTGCCGGGGTCAGCGCGGCCACGCCATCCGAGGCGAGCAGCGTCTGAATCGCATCGCTCGCGGCTTTGCCGGGATTGGCGGCCAGCCAGTCGGTGACGCGTGGATCGGTCGCGGCAATGGAATTCGCATGGTTCGCGATCCAGTCGAGCACCAATGGGCTGGTCGCATCGGGAATCGGGAACAGCCCGTTCAGGATATAACCCGCCGCGATGGTGCAGCCCAAGGACAGAACCGGGCTCCAAGCGAACCAGTTGCACCAGACCGAGAGCGGCGCAATGATCTTGGAATAACGCATCCATGCGGTTGCGCCATAAACCGAGGTGCCCCCGGATTTATTGCCGAACATCCCCGCCATTTCGGCATAGGTAAAGCTCTGCAGGAAGCCCATGCAGATCGACACCGTCCAGACCAGAAAGGCGACTTTACCCGCCGTGCCAGCGATCCCCCCGATCGAGAAGAGCACCAGCGGTGGCACCCCCGCCGCCACCCAAAAAGCGCCATGCCACGTCAGGGTGCGCTGCATTTCATTCAAGGAAGTCGTTCCTTCCGACCGGTCGTATTGATTTGCCGGATTGCTACTGGAAGGTTGCGGGAAGTCCGTCATCGCGTCGCTCCGTCACCTGTTTGCTGGAGCGAGAGTGGCGCGAATCTTTCTTCCTACAAAGAAAAAAATTCCACCTAAGTTAAAAGTATGACAAGGGCGTCAATGCGGCAATTTGTCGTCAAAGAATAATTAAATTAAATCAGTCATCTATTGGAAGGGATTGATTTCGTTATTTGCTTCCGCCTGACCCGGCCAATCTTGCGCGGGATTCCCGCAAGGGATGAACCCCTGCGAAAGTCGGAGGACGGGCGGGCCAGAGGGGTCGGTCTGCCGGGCGAAGACCCGAATCCTCCCTCGATCAATCCTCCCCGACGAATCTGCCCAATCACCGGCGATGTCATGGCGCCAATGCAAAAAGAGGCGATAATCCGGCAGCTCCGGACCATCGCCTCTTGGCCATCTGTTGCCGACCCGCGGGAGGGGCTCGCGGATCGGTCGCTTCGGCCAAAGTGCCGCTGCGGATCAGTTGCGCAGGTAGCTTTCCATCGTGTCTTCCAGCGCTTCGTTCCACGGGGTGTGGTGGATCGGCGCCATCGTGCCGGTGATGACCGAACGATAGGCTTTGTTGCGGAAGGTCATGATGTTGTCCTTCTTGTGCTCTTTCCACTCGAAGAAAGCGGCACAGGCACCATCGACGTCGAAGGACGGATAATCGGTCTCGGCGATCAGCTCCTTGACGTAGTCGCCCTGATACTGGATCGCATCATGGGTATCGACACCGGCATCCTCACCAACTTCGCGGGCTTTGACATCGGCCAGAAGCGTCGCGGTTTCGCGCGGGATCGCGATCCGGCCCATGATCGCGTCACGGACCCACCAGGCCTGCGCGTCGAACATGTTGAAGGTGAACCACTGATCCTGCATCCCGAGATAGAACATCTTCGGGTTATAGGCATAGGACACGCCCTTGTAGAGATCGGCGGTCGCCAGACGGTTTTTCGTCTTCAGGCGCAGATCGTCGGGCAGGAAGGGGAAGTGGTGCTTATAGCCGGTGCACAGGATGATCGCGTCGATCTTCTTGCTGGTGCCGTCCTTGAAGTAAGCGGTGGTCTCGTCCATGCGCTCGAGGATCGGGACTTCCTGCCAGTTGTCCGGCCATTTGAAGCCCATGGGCGCGGTGCGATAGGCGACGGTGATCGATTTCGCGCCATATTTCCAGCACTGCGAGCCGATGTCTTCCGCCGAATAGGAGGTGCCGATCAGCAGCAGATCCTTGTCCTTGAACTCGACCGCATCGCGGAAGTCATGGGCGTGAAGGATGCGGCCACCGAAGCGGTTGAAGCCCGGGAATTCCGGCGCATTCGGGGTCGAGAAGTGACCCGAGGCGACGATCACATTGTCGAACTCTTCCGAATACATGTGATCCTTGACCAGATCATGCGCGGTGACCGTGAATTTCTCGGTCTTGGCATCATAGGTCACCATGCGGATCGGGGTCGAGAAGCGGATCCATTTGCGGACGCCGGCCTTTTCGACACGACCTTGGATATAGTCGAACAGCACGGCGCGCGGCGGATAGGATGCGATCTGCTTGCCGAAATGCTCTTCGAAAGAATAGTCTGCGAATTCAAGACCTTCCTTCGGGCCGTTCGACCAGAGGTAGCGATACATCGAGCCATGGACCGGCTCGCCATTGCCATCAAGGCCGGTGCGCCAGGTGTAGTTCCAAAGGCCGCCCCAGTTGTCCTGCTTTTCGAAGCAGACGATTTCCGGGATCTCGGCGCCTTTGTTGGCTGCCGACTGGAAGGCGCGCAATTGGGCCAGGCCAGAGGGCCCCGCACCGATAATTGCCACTCGTTTGGTCATGTGACCGTTCCTCCTACTATCTCTTTCGAGAATCTGGGTCAGTAATTCCGTTGAAATGCGGGGCCGAGCTCCTCCTTCCCGGCCCTGCTGGATCAGATGGTCAGGCCCTCGGGCTCGGCCAGTCCGTTCGCCCGGCAACAGGCGGTCACGGTATTGGCGAGCAGGCAGGCAATCGTCATCGGCCCGACACCGCCGGGAACCGGGGTGATCGCTCCGGCTTGCGCCGCGGCGCCGTCGAAATCGACATCGCCGACCAGAACCTGTTTGCCGTCACGCTCGATGCGGTTGATGCCGACATCGATCACGGTGGCGCCGGGCGCGATCCAGTCGCCCTTGACCATTTCCGGGCGGCCGACGGCGGCGACGACGATCTCGGCGCGGCGCACGACCTCGGGCAGATCCTTGGTGCGCGAATGCGCAATCGTCACCGTGCAGCTGTCACCCAGCAGAAGCTGGGCCATCGGCTTGCCGACGATATTGCTGCGGCCAATGACCACCGCATTCTTGCCCGAGAGCGAGCCATGCAGGTCGCGCAGCAGCAACAGGCAGCCAAGCGGGGTGCACGGCACCATCGCCTTTTGCCCGGTCGCGAGCAGCCCGACGTTCGAGATATGGAACCCGTCCACATCCTTGGCCGGGTCGATCGAATTGATCACCAGATCCGAGTTCAGGTGATCGGGCAGGGGCAGCTGAACCAGAATGCCGTGCACGGACGGATCCTTGTTCAGCTTGTCGACCAGCGCGAGCAGATCCTTTTCGGAGGTGTTCGCGTCGAGCTTGTGTTCGAACGAGGCCATGCCGACCTCGACCGTTTGTTTGCCTTTCGACCGGACATAGACCTGGCTGGCCGGATCCTCGCCGACAAGGACGACGGCGAGACCGGGGGTAATCCCGGACTCTGCCTTAATGCGGCTGACGTGTTCGGCGACCTTGCTGCGGATCTTGGCCGCAAAGGCCTTGCCGTCGATGATCTGCGCGTTCGTGGCGATCTGAGTGTCCATGATCCCTCTCTCGATGACAGCGACGGGCCGTGGATCAACCCATCCGTTCGGAAGCGTATCCACCTGAACTCGACGGGAAGACAACTGTCTTGTTCCCATTCAGGAAAGCGCGGTGGTGGATATGCGCATGGATGGCCCGCGCCAGAACCTGGCTTTCCACGTCACGGCCAAGCGAGACGTAATCGTCAGCCGATTGGGCGTGGGTCACGCGGATCGTGTCCTGTTCGATGATCGGGCCCTCATCGAGGTCAGCCGTCACATAATGCGAGGTCGCGCCGATCAGCTTCACACCGCGCTCATAGGCCTGCTTGTAGGGGTTGGCGCCCTTGAAGCTCGGCAGGAACGAGTGGTGGATGTTGATGATGCGGCCCGACATCTTCTGGCAGAGCTGATCCGACAGGATCTGCATGTAGCGCGCCAGAACGACAAGCTCGGCACCGGTGCTTTCGACGATGCGCAGCATCTCGGCTTCGGCCTCGGGCTTGTTTTCCTTGGTCACCTTGATGTGGTGGAAGGGGATATCGGCGTTCACCACGACCTTCTGATAGGTCATGTGGTTCGAGATCACGCCGACGATGTCGATCGGCAGCGCGCCGATTTTCCAGCGATAGAGCAGGTCGTTCAGGCAATGCCCGAAGTTCGAGACCATCAGAAGCACTTTCGTCTTCTTGGTGGCATCGTGCAATTCCCAGTCCATCTGGAACTCGTCGCCGATCGGGGCAAAAGCCTCGCGCAGCTGCTCGGCGCTTTTGCCTTCTTCGGATTTGAAGCTGACACGCATGAAGAAGCGGTCGTTTTCCTGATCGTCGAACTGCGCGCTGTCGGTGATGTTGCACCCGTTTTCGGCGAGCATCCCCGAAATCGCGGCAACAATTCCCCGCCGGGCGGGGCAGGTAACGGTCAGAATTTGGTCGGCCATCTGAGGCTCCTGAAAACGTCTGTGATCATGTCTCGGCTCAACTCGAGCTCGGATGCGCTAGGCAGGCCGGACGTGCTGATGAGCCAAATCTGCTTAGGGGGCAGTTCAACTGTCAAGAAAAAGATTTTCCTCTCATTCTTTGGTCTCTGGAACTGGTATCCCCTTGCATACAGCAAAAACGCAGTGCGAAAAAAACGCAAGCCAACAGAAGTATGAGACGCAGCGCTCTCTTGGCCTGAAGCTGGGGCGGCGAAAAAACCTCCGAAAACGACATATTTCCGTCGCATTCCAGGCTCGACAATCGCGCGTGGCGGGTGGCAGCATCGCCGCGCCCTCTCTGGGCAATCGACCGACATGCGCGCTGGTTGCGGCACAAGAGACGGCGCGACCCGTCAGACAGGAGAACAGATGGACCCGATCCGCACCGACATTCGCGGCGCCGTGCTTGAGGTGACGCTCGACCGGCCCAAGGCCAATGCGATCGATCTTGCGACCAGCCAGCGCATGGGCGAGATCTTCACCCGTTTCCGCGACGACCCCGCGCTGCGCGTGGCGATCCTGACCGGCGCGGGCGAGAAATTCTTCTGCCCGGGCTGGGACTTAAAGGCCGCAGCCGAGGGCGCTTCGGTCGAGGGCGATTACGGCGTCGGCGGCTTTGGCGGGCTGCAGGAGTTGCGCGGGTTGAACAAGCCGGTGATCATTGCGGTGAACGGGATTTGCTGCGGCGGCGGGCTTGAAGTTGCGCTCTCGGGCGATCTTATTCTGGCCGCCGATCACGCGACTTTCGCGTTGCCAGAGATCCGCTCGGGCACGGTCGCCGATGCCGCCTCGATCAAACTGCCCAAGCGCATTCCCTATCACATCGCGATGGAAATGCTGCTGACCGGGCGCTGGATGGATGCCGCCGAGGCCGCGCGCTGGGGCATGATCAACCGCGTGGTTCCGGCTGATCAATTGATGATCGAGGCGCGCACATTGGCGGATGAGCTGGCCTCGGGCCCGCCTCTGGTCTTCGCCGCGATCAAGGAGGTCGTGCGCGAGGCCGAGGATATGAAGTTCGTCGATGCCATGGCGCGAATCGCGCGCAACCAGTTCGAGACGGTCGAAAAGCTGCATCATTCGGAAGATCAGCTCGAGGGCGCGCGCGCCTTTGCCGAAAAGCGCGATCCGGTCTGGAAGGGCCGTTAGGCGCGCGGATTCGGGGTCTTAGGCGAAAGGATGTGAGCGTTGGGGCTGGCGCGCGCGCGACGCGCCGACCGTCTCGCCATATTGGTTGCGATAGGCCCGCGCCAGCGTCGCGGCCGAGACAAAGCCGGTGCGCGCGGCGATTTCAGCCAGCGTCAGGCGGGTGTCCATCGCCAGCGCCCGCGCATGGGCAAGCCGAATCTGGCGGTAGTAACCGCCCGCCGGCACGCCGAGCGTCGCCATGAACATGCGGTCGAGCGTGCGCAAAGACACGGCGGCGATCTCGGCGATCTCGGGCAGCGACAGCGGCGCATCCGCAGTCTGGCGCATCGCGGTGATCGCGCGCTGCAAGGCGGGCGGCAGGCCGAGATCCATCATGCGCGGCACATCGGGCGGATAGGCGGCGGTGCCGTGGCTGCGATCCGAGGTCGCGGCGATTCGGCCAAACATATTCGCGACATCAAAGCTCAGGGCCTCGCCGCCATGGTCGCGAATCAGCGCGAGCGCCCAATCGAGCACCCCGCCCGCGCCGCCGCAGGTGACGAAATTGCCATCCTGTTCCCAGGGCGCGGTCCGGGTTTCGACATCGAGGAAGGTCTCGGCAAAGGCCTCGACCTCCATCCAATGGATCGTCGCGCGCCGCCCGGTCAAAAGCCCGGCCCCCGCGACCAGCCAGGCGCCGGTATCCAAGCCCACCGTCAAAGGCAGCCCGCGCGAGGTTTTGCGGATGAATTGCGTGACGCTGCGGCTCATGTGATCGCGCGCGCCATAGCCGGTCACCACGACCAGAGCATCGGTCGCGCCAATGCGGTCGGCGGGCAGATCGGCGCTGAGAGAGACCCGCGACGAACTGACCACCGGCAGCCCGTCCATGGTCGCGATCTGCCACGAGAACAGCCGTTTGCCCGACAGATCGCGGGCCGCGCGCAGCGGCTCCATCGCGCAGGCGAGGATCATGTTCGAGAAACCGTCGAACAAAAGAAAGCTCAAATGGAAGGGCGAATTTGGCGTCATCTGCAAAAGATACGGCTGAAAATGCAAATCACAAGCCAAGAAACGCCGTAGTCTGAGAGATAGAACTTCCCCTGACAGACGTTTCAACTCGCCGGAGCTCACATGAATCGCGACGTTTTCATCACCTGTGCCGTAACTGGTTCGGGTCAGAGCCACCTTAAATCGGACAAGGTGCCGCGCTCGCCCAAACAGATCGCCGATGCCTGTATCGAAGCTGCGAAAGCGGGTGCGGCGATTGCCCATGTCCATGTCCGCGACCCCGAAACCGGCACGCCCTCGCGCGATCCGGCGCTTTACCGCGAAGTGGTCGAGCGGGTGCGCTCGTCTGATGTCGATGTCGTCTTGAACCTGACGGCGGGCATGGGTGGCGACATCATTCTGGGCGATGTCGAAAGCCCGCTGCCGCTTGGCCCCGGCACCGATATGGTCGGCGCGACCGAGCGGCTGATCCATGTCGAAGAGCTGCTGCCTGAAATCTGCACGCTCGATTGCGGCACGATGAACTTCGCCGAGGCCGATTATGTGATGACCAACACGCCCGGGATGCTGCGGGCGATGGCCAAGCGCATTCAGGCGGCTGGCGTGCGCCCCGAGATCGAGGTTTTCGACACCGGCCATCTTTGGCTCGCGAAGACGCTGGTCGAAGAGGGTCTGATCGACGATCCGGTGATGATCCAGCTGTGCATGGGCATTCCTTACGGCGCGCCCGCCGATCCGAACAGCCTGATGGCGATGATCAATAATATCCCGGCCAACTGGACCTATTCGATGTTCTCGATCGGGCGGATGCAGATGCCCTATGTCGCGCAGGCCGCGCTGGCGGGCGGCAATGTTCGCGTCGGTCTGGAAGACAATATCTGGCTCGATCGCGGCGTGCTGGCCTCGAATGGCGATCTCGTCGAGCGCGCCGGAACGATTCTCACCAATATGGGATGCCGCATCGTCGGACCGGCTGAGGTTCGCGAAAAGCTGAAACTGACCCGCCGCTAACAAGGACGGGCTGAACAGGGAGACGCAAGATGACGGAATTGACCAGACGTTCACTTCTGGCCGGATCGGTGGCGATGACCGCCGCCGGTCTGCTGCTGCCGCGCGGAGGCTTCGCGCAGGACGCCCAGCCGAAAGCCGGTGGCAAGATGACCATCGGCATGTCGGGGGCGGCGACCTCGGACACGCTCGACCCCGCGCTTTATCTCGCCGGGCCGATCATCATCGCCATGCTGGGGGTCTGCAACACGCTGATGGAGATCGACCATACCGGCAAGGCTCAGCCCGAGCTCGCCGAAAGCGTCGAGCCCGATGCGACCGCGACCACCTGGACCTTCAAGATCCGCTCGGATGCGAAATTCAGCGACGGTAAGGCGGTGACGGCGAAGGATGTCATCGCCTCGTTCAACCACCATCGCGGACCGGACAGCAAATCCGGCGCAAAAGGTCCGCTTGAGCAGATCAAGGACATCCGCGCCGATGGCGATCATACGGTGGTCTTCGAGCTGACCTCGGGCAATGCCGATTTCCCGACGCTGACGGCGGATTACCATTACATCATCATGCCTGCGAATGAGGACGGCACGCTCAACTGGCAATCGGGTCTGGGCACCGGTGGCTATACGCTGGTCAGCCACGAGCCGGGCGTGCGTATCGTGCTGAAACGGCGCGGCGATTACTTCAAGAAGGACCGCGCTTGGTTCGAGGATGTCGAGCTCCTTGCCATCGCCGACACCACCGCGCGCCAGAATGCGCTGATGACCGGGCAGGTCGATGTCATCAACGCGCCCGATCTCGCGACGGTCGATCTGCTGAAACGCCGTCCCGGCATTTCGCTGGTCGAGACCACCGGGACCGCGCATTACACCATGCCGATGCGCACCAATGTGAAGCCCTTTGACGACAACAATGTGCGTCTCGCGCTCAAATATGCGATCGACCGCGAGGAGTTCCTGCAAAAGATCCTGCGCGGCTACGGCAAGGTTGCCAATGACAGCCCGATCACGCCCGCGAACCGCTATTACGCCGCCGATCTGCCGCAGCACAGCTATGACCCGGACAAGGCGAAATATTACCTCAAGCAATCGGGGCTGAGCTCGCTTGACGTGCAGCTTCACGTCTCGGATGCGGCCTTTACCGGCGCGGTCGATTCCGCGCAGCTCTTCCAGCAATCGGCCAAGGCCTGCGGCATCAATGTCGATGTCAAACGCGAGCCGGCGGACAATTACTGGACGAATATCTGGCTCAAGCAGCCCTTCTGCATGGGCTATTGGAACGGCCGCCCGACCGAGGATGACATGTTCAGCCTCGTCTATGCCAAGGGCGCGGAATGGAATGAATCGGTCTGGGACAATGAGAAGTTCAACCAGCTTCTCCTGACCGCGCGGGCCGAACTCGATGATGCGAAACGCCGCGAGATGTATCATGAAATGCAGGCGCTCGTCTCGGAAGACGGCGGCACGATCATCCCGGTTTTCGTGAACTATGTCGATGCGCAGAACAACAAGGTCGCGCATGGGCCGGTGGCGGGCGACCGCTTCTTTGACGGCTGGAAAATTGTGGAACGGTGGTGGGCAGCATGAAGATTGCAGCAATCGGTGGTGGCGTCATCGGTGGGGGATGGATCGCAAGATTCATCCTCGCCGGACACGATGTCCGGGTCTTTGATCCCCATCCCGAGGCCCAACGCATCGTCGGCGAGGTCATGGCCAATGCCAGCCGCGCCTGGGCCAAGATGTTTCTCGCGCCCCTGCCCGAGCCGGGGCAGATCATCTGGACCAAAAGCATCGCCGAGGCGGTCGAAGGCGCGGATTACATTCAAGAAAGCGTGCCCGAGCGGCTGGATTTGAAGCATAAGATTCTGGCCGAGATCGAGGCGGCGGCGCCTGCCACGGCGATCATCGGCTCCTCGACCTCGGGCTTCAAACCCTCCGAGCTGCGTGAGGGCGCCAAGCATCCCGCGCGCATTCTTGTCGCCCATCCCTTCAACCCGGTCTATCTGCTGCCGGTGGTCGAGATCGTCGGCGGCGGTGAGGCGGCGGCACGCGCCACCGCGCTTCTGACCGAGGTTGGGATGAAACCCGTCTCGATCGCGCAGGAAATCGACGCCCATATCGGCGACCGCCTGCTCGAAGCGGTCTGGCGCGAGGCGCTGTGGCTCGTCAATGACGGCATCGCCACGACCGAGGAAATCGACGACATCATCCGCTACGGCTTCGGCCTGCGTTGGGCGCAGATGGGCCTGTTCGAGACCTATCGCATCGCCGGCGGCGAGGCGGGCATGAAGCATTTCCTTGCCCAGTTCGGCCCGGCGCTGAAATGGCCGTGGACGAAGCTGATGGATGTGCCCGATCTCGATGATCGGCTGGTCGGCATGATCGCGGATCAATCGGATGCGCAATCGGGCAAACATTCGATCCGCGAGCTTGAACGCATCCGCGACGACAATCTCGTGGGCATTTTCCAGGCGCTCAAAGCCAATGACTGGGGCGCGGGGCAATCCCTGCGCGAGATGGAAAACCGCTTCTATGCCCGCAAGGTCGAAGCACCCTCGGGCTATCCGTTGCGGCTGCATACGGCGCGGGTGAGCGGCGACTGGCTCGACTACAACGGCCATATGACCGAGTTCCGCTATCTGCAGGTGCTGGGCGACGCGACCGATGCCTTTATGATCCATGTCGGTCTGGACGAGGCTTATCGCGCCGGTGGTTTCTCGGCCTATACGGTCGAAACCCACATCCGGCATCTGGCGGAAAGCTCGGGCGGTGAAAAACTGACTGTCGAAACCAGACTTATCGGGCATGATGCGAAGAAGTTCCGTCTCTTCCACCGGATACTCAAGGAAGACGGCACCGAAGCAGCTACGGGGGAGCACATGCTGTTGCACGTCGATACCAAAGCCGGTCGCACCGTTCCGATGAATGATGCCCTGAAGGCCCGGCTGGACCAAATCGCCACCGAGGACGCGGCTCTGCCCGCACCCGAGGCAGCCGGTGCGGCGATCCGCGCCATCGGCCAGCGCGAGGCGGTCGCATGAGTGGAACCCGAACCGGCGGCGCTTTGCGACATATGATCCTGACGCGGCTTGGTATCGGTCTTTTCACGCTTTTCATCATCTCGATCCTTGTTTTCCTGGCAGTGTCCATGCTGCCGGGAGACATTGCCGAACAGGTGCTCGGGCGGAATGCCACGCCCGAGGCTGTTGAAGCCTTCCGCCGCCAGCTCGGGCTCGATCAAGGGCTGGTGCCGCGCTATCTCAGCTGGATCGCGGGCGTGCTTCAGGGCGATTTCGGGCGCTCGCTCGCCAATGGTCGTCCGGTGTCAGAGCTGCTTGCGGGCCGCTTGGGCAATACGATGTTTCTGGCGCTTTACGCCGCTGTCATCGCCGTGCCTCTGGCGGTGACGCTTGGCCTTCTCGCCGCGCTGTGGCGCGGGAGCTGGTTCGACCGTCTCATCAACATCCTGAGTCTCAGCGCGATTTCCTTCCCGGAATTCTTTATCGCCTATCTGCTGATGTTCTGGCTGTCGGTGAACTGGGGGCTCTTTCCCTCCATGGCCAGCGTCTCGCCCGACGCAAGCTTCGGCGAGATGCTGCGCGCAACCTTCCTGCCCGCGATCACGCTGGTTCTGGTCGTGACCGCCCATATGATGCGCATGACCCGCGCCGCGGTCGTCAACGTGCTGGGCGCGCCCTATGTCGCGATGTCGCGGCTCAAAGGCGCCAGCCGCTGGCGCATGATCGTCAAACACGCTTTGCCGAATGCGCTGGCGCCGATCATCAACGTCGTGGCACTGAACATCGCCTGGCTGATTACCGGCGTCGTCATTGTCGAGGTGGTTTTCGTCTATCCCGGCATGGGCCAGCTGATGGTCGACAGCGTGACCAACCGCGACATGCCGGTGGTGCAGGCCTGCGCGCTGATCTTTGCGGCGGTCTATATCCTTCTCAACCTCATCGCGGATGTTCTGGCCATCGCCACGAACCCCCGCCTCTTGCATCCGAGGTGAGCCGATGGAACTGACCCGCACTTTCCGCACGATGCCGCTGACCGCGATGTTCGGCATTGCCGTCATTCTCTTCTATGCGGTTCTGGTGATCTTTGCGCCGCTGATCGCGCCCCATGGCCAAGCCGAGATCGTCGGTGCGCAATATGAGCCCTGGGGCGGAGCCTTCCCGCTCGGCACGGATTCGCTTGGCCGGGACATGCTGTCTCGGCTGATCTGGGGGGCGCGCAATACGGTCTCGATCGCTCTGGCCACCACCATTCTCGCTTTCACCATCGGCGCGGTCGCGGGGCTTCTGGCGGCGGCGCTTGGCGGCTGGGTCGATCTGCTGTTGTCGCGGATCGTCGATATCCTGATGGCCGTGCCCTCGCTGATCTTCACGCTTCTGGCGCTCTCCGCGCTGGGGCCGGGGATCATGAACCTGATCCTCGTGATCGCGGTTCTGGACTCCACCCGCGTCTTCCGGCTCGCCCGGGCCACGGCGATGAATGTCATGGTCATGGATTATGTCGAGGCCGCGAAACTGCGCGGCGAGGGGACCTGGTGGGTGATCCGCCGCGAGGTGCTGCCGAATATCGCAGCCCCCCTGATCGCGGAATTCGGCCTGCGCTTCTGCTTCGTCTTCCTGACGATCTCGGCTCTGGCCTTCCTCGGGCTCGGCCTGCCGCCGCCGATGGCCGATTGGGGCTCGATGGTGCGCGACAATGCCTCGCTCATCACCTTCGGCGATGTGACGCCGCTTCTGCCCGCAGGCGCAATCGCGCTGCTGACGGTCGCGGTCAACTTCGTGGTGGATTGGATGCTGCACCGCGCCTCGGGTCTGAAGGATTGATGCCATGCTGATGAAAATCGAAAATCTGAAGATCGAGGCCAAAGGCGATGCCGGTTGGACGCCGATCCTGCATGGCGTCGATCTCGAGCTGGATCGCGGCGAAGTGCTGGGCCTGATCGGAGAATCCGGCGCGGGCAAATCGACCCTTGGCCTTGCCGCCATGGGTTACGCCGCGCCGGGGCTGCGCTTTGCCGGTGGCAAGGCCTTGCTCGACGGGGTCGATCTGCTGTCGCTCTCGGAAAGCAAGCGCAGCCAGATCCGCGGCAAGCGCGTCGCCTATGTCGCGCAATCGGCGGCGGCGAGCTTCAACCCGGCCTGGCGGCTTCTGACCCAGTTCTGCGAGGGGCCGCAGATCCACGGCACCGCCAGCCGCGCGGATTCCGAGGCCTTCGCGCGTGAGCTTTACGCCAAGATGCATCTGCCCGATCCCAATAATTTCGGCCTGCGCTTTCCGCATCAGGTCTCGGGCGGGCAATTGCAGCGCGCAATGGTCGCGATGGCGATGGCCTGCCGCCCCGATCTCATCGTTTTCGATGAGCCGACGACGGCGCTTGATGTGACGACGCAGGTCGGCGTTCTCGCCTCTATCCGCGAGGCGGTGCGCGAATTCGGCACGGCGGCGATCTATATCACCCATGATCTCGCCGTGGTGGCCCAGATGGCCGACCGCATCAAAGTCATGCGCCACGGCCGCGAGGTTGAGGAGGCCACCACCCGCCAGATGATGGCGGCTCCGCGCGAGGATTATACCCGCTCGCTTTGGGCCGTGCGCGAGTTCCGCCGTCCCGAGCGTGCGCTTGACACGGGCCAGACCCCCGCGATCCGCATTGCTGGCGTCTCGGCGGCTTACGGTGCGATCAATGTGCTCGAAGATGTCAGCTTTGACATTCCGCGCGGTGCAACCGTGGCCGTGGTCGGCGAATCCGGTTCCGGCAAATCGACGACGGCGCGTGTGATCACCGGGCTCTTGCCGCCGAAAGCCGGGCTGATCGAGCTCGACGGCAAGCCGCTGCCGCCCGCGCTCAAGGATCGCAGCAAGGATCAGCTCAAGCGCATCCAGATGATCTATCAGATGGCCGATACCGCGCTCAATCCGCGCCAGACCATCCGCCAGATCCTGTCGCGGCCTTTGGCCTTTTATCAGGGCGTGCAGGGCCGCGCCCAGACCGAGCGCCTGCATGAGCTGATGGATCAGATCGAGCTTGATCCGAAGAAGTTTCTCGACCGTTTGCCGGGCGAGCTGTCGGGCGGGCAAAAACAGCGCATCGGCATTGCCCGCGCCTTGGCGGCGGGGCCGGAATTCATCATCTGCGACGAGGTGACCAGCGCGCTCGACCAGCTTGTCGCCGAGGGGATCTTGCGCCTTCTCAGCCGTTTGCAGGACGAGACAGGCGTCTCTTACATGTTTATCACCCATGATATCGCAACCGTGCGCGCGATTGCCGATGAGGTCGTGGTGATGAAAGGCGGCCGGGTCATGGACAAGGGGCTCAAGGCAGAGGTGCTCGATCCGCCTCGCCATCCCTATACGGTCGAGCTTCTGTCCTCGGTGCCCGAACCCGACCCCGATTGGCTGACGCGGCGCATCGCGCAAGGCGCGCATTGAGGCGCGTATCGAGTTCATCGGAGCAGCTGGACCACCATGACCACCAAAATCACCGACCCGCAGGTGCTGGAGTTCATCCGGCTGAGCGAAGAGGCCTATCCCGCCGAGGCCAATGAGGCGAGCGCCGCCGAAAATCGCCGCTTTTACAACGAGATGTGCGCCCGCTTTCATCGCGGTCGCCCCGAGGGGCTTCGCGTCAGCGATCGCCGCATCGCCGGTGTGCCCTGCCGGGTCTATGGGACCGAGACGCCGGTGGTCGTGCTTTACGCGCATGGCGGCGGCTATGTCGTCGGCGGGCTCGACAGCCATGACGACATTTGCGCCGAAATCGCCGATGCAACCGGGCTTCAGGTCGTCGCGGTCGATTACCGGCTCGCGCCCGAATACCGCTATCCCTCGCAGATCGGCGATCTCGGCGCGGTTTGGGAGGCGCTTGACCGGCCCGGCGTTGTCGTGGGCGATTCCGCGGGCGGCAGCCTTGTCGCCGCGCTCTGCCTGTCACAGCGTGCGCGCGGGCGGATGCCTCTGGGGCAGGTGTTGATCTATCCCGGGCTTGGCGGCGATGGCACCGCACCCTCTTATCACGAGAATGCCGAGGCGCCGATGCTGCGCACCTCCGATCTCGAGGTTTACCGCGATGCGCTGATGGGCGATCAGAAGGCGACCGAGCTTTCGGCGCCGCTGACCGCGACCGAGCTTGCGGGCCTCGCCCCGGCCTTCATCGTCTCGGCCGATGTCGATCCCTTGCGCGATGATGCCCGCGACTATGCCGCGAAGCTGAAAGCGGCAGGCGTCGCGGCGATCTGGCGCAACGAGCTGCAGCTTCCCCACAGCTATCTGCGCGCGCGTGGGACCAGCGACCGAGCGCGGCGCAGCTTCTCGGCAATCCTGAGCGCGATCAGCCGTTTCGCGGCAAGTCACTCTGGCGCCGATCCGCAGACCATGCCAGAATTTGCGGATGAGCTTTCCGACTGACGCCCCGCCGATCCCTGCGCCAAGCGACCGCCGCGCCTCTGATCTGACCGACCCCGAGGTCTGGCTGCGGGCCGAAGCACGGCTCGCCCAGCCTCTGGCCCGGGCGGCTTGCGCGCTGGGGGCGCTGGATGCGGCAATCGAAGAGGCGCCTTGGCTTGCACAAAGGCTGGCGCTGATTGAGGTCGAATCCATGCTGTGGGGGCAGGGGGTAATCCTGCGCCGCGAAGACATTGGCCGCGAGCTTTTGGCCGCGCGCAGCGGTGCCGATACCGAGGGGCTGACGCAAGCGCGATGGGCCTTGCGTCGGCTTTTGCCCGCGCATGGCAGCAATGATCCCGCGCGCCGGACCCGCGATCTGCGCAGCTTTCTCGGCCTCCACCGGGTCGAAATCGGTGGGTTGAGCGACGCGCTGACCCAGCGCCCCTGTGGCGCGGATTTCGACGAAAGCGCTCGGCTGTTCCAGCACGATCTGACCGGCTTTGCCAAATGCCATCCGCTGACCCGTGCGGCGGCGGCCTTGATGCTGTGGCGGCGTGCCGGACTTTCGCCGGTCGAGGATGTGATCGAAAGCGCGACCTTCACTGCGATTGTCATGGTCGAGGATCTTGCGTCGCTCGGCTTTGCCCCGCTTGGTGCGCATGGGCGGCAGGTCTGGCGCAGCTCAGCCGCGCCCGAAGCCCGACTTCAGCTTTGGCTCACGGCGGTTCTTGAGGGCGCAACCGATGCCCGCGCTGAATTGCGCCGCTTCCGCAACTGGCGTGCGGCGGCGTTGCGCAGCGTCGCCGCGATGAAGGGCGGCACCCCGGCGCGGCTGGTCGAATTCGCGCTGCAACGTCCGCTCATCAGCACCGAGGATGCCGAGCTTGCGCTTGGGATTTCCCGCGACAGCGCCGAGCGCGGCCTGACCCGATTGCAGGCCGCGGGCTTGCTGCGCGAAGTGACGGGGCGTGGCCGCTTCCGGTTGTGGACGACCGCCTGCTAAGCCCGAAGGCCCGGCCTATGCGTCCGGCACCGACTTTTCCCCACGCTCTGGCCGCAGCGCCCAAAGCGCGAAAAGCGGCGCATCGGGCTCGGCCCGCATGGCATGGACGGAATTCGGCGGCACGAAGAAACTGCCACCGACGCCCGGCCGGAACCAATCGCCGCCCTCTTTGCGAAACTCGCCCGGCGACAGCACGAGATAGGTCTCTTCGGGCAGATGCTGGTGATCGGGATAGCGCGTGCCGGGGGCGAGCAGGCTGACGCCGAGCCAAAGATCATGGCGATCCTCGATGCCGCCCGGGCCAAGCAGCATCGCATTGGCATGGCTCTCGGCAAAACCCTCGCTCGCGGTCGGTGCGCCGGATCGGGTGCGCCAGCGCAGATGGGGCGCGAGCTTGCGGAAAGCCGCGAAGACGGCGGCAATATCGGGGGTTTCGGGATCGGGGTCGAGCGCGGTCTTCAGCCAGTCGCAGACCGGCAGCTCGGCGGGGCTCGCGCCGCGCTCGGCCTCGACGGTCATGGCTTCGATGATGCGCTCCAGCGAGGCGGGTGAGCGGGGGTCGCTGGCGCGCGCTTGCATGACGGGCATGGCGGTGTCGAGAAAGGCCTGAAGTTCGGGAGGACGCGACATTTCGGTTTCCTTTCGTCTCGGGGAGGGACTTCTTCCAATGTGGCCCTTGATCGGGCCGACCGCTATGCGACAAGAGGTTGAGATCGCCCCCGCCCGGGCGCTATTCCCCCTGCATATTCAACAGGGAACGTACCAACTCTGAGGCATTTCGTGCCCGCATCTTGCGCATCATATTGGCGCGATGCGCCTCGATCGTGCGCGGCGAGCGCGCCAGCGTCTGGGCGATCTCCTTGCTGGTGAAGCCGTTGACCAGATATTTCGCCACCATCTTTTCAGCGGCGGTCAGGGTCTCGGGCCCGTCGCTCTCGACCTCCTCGAGCGGGACATAGGTCCAGACCGCCAGCCGGAAGGGATCGCCGCGGTCGAGCGTGCGACCACGGCCCTCCATCCAGACGATCTGGCCATTCTTGCGCCGCATCAGCCGCTCGTCGCGGCAAATGTCATCGCTGGCAAAGGCCCGCTGCGCGCGGGCGCCGATCTGTTCGAAATCGGTCTGACCGGGATAGAGCAGGCGCATCGACTTGCCCTCGATCTCCTCGGGGCGCCAGCCGAAGACGCGCTCGACCATGGCATTGGCGCGCAGCACCATGCGCTCGGACAGAACAAGCGTCGCGACAGGGGCGTGCAGAAAGCCGATGCTGTCTGGCGCCAAAAATTCGGCAGGCCGGGAATCGGGCGACATCTGAACCGCTCATTACCTAGTGATCTAGGTATTCCTACGGATGGCGCGCCGCCTTGCAACCCGACAGAGTCGGAATCGGGCGGATGGGGAGATCCGTCATAGCGATTCCAGAACAGAGTGGGGCCAATGGGAAAGAAAGTCTACGGCAGCGCCGCAGAGGCGCTTGACGGGCTGTTGAAGGACGGCATGCTGATCGCGGCCGGAGGCTTCGGGCTTTCGGGGATCCCCGAACTCCTGATCGCGGCGCTGCGCGAGTCCGGCGTGAAGGATCTGACGGTGGCATCGAACAATGCGGGCGTCGATGATTTCGGGCTGGGCCTGCTGCTGCAGACCCGCCAGATCAAGAAGATGATGTCATCCTATGTCGGCGAAAACGCTGAATTCATGCGCCAATATCTCTCGGGCGAGCTCGAGCTTGAATTCAACCCGCAAGGCACTCTGGCCGAGCGGATGCGGGCGGGCGGCGCGGGGATTCCCGGCTTTTACACCAAGACCGGCGTCGGCACCGTAATCGCCGAGGGCAAAGAGCATAAGGACTTCGACGGCGAGACCTATATTCTCGAACGCGGCATTGTCGCGGATCTCGCCATCGTCAAAGGCTGGAAGGCCGATGCCTCGGGCAATGTCGTCTTCCGCAAAACCGCGCGCAACTTCAACGTCCCCGCCGCGAAATGCGGCCGCATCTGCGTCTGCGAGGTCGAGGAAATCGTCCCGACCGGCTCGCTCGACCCCGATGGCATCCATCTGCCCGGGATCTATGTCCACCGGCTGATCCAGGGGAAGCACGAGAAACGCATCGAACAGCGCACCACCCGCAAGAAGGAAACCGCGTAATGGCCAATGACGTGAAGGGCTGGGACCGCAACCAGATGGCGGCGCGGGCCGCGCAAGAACTGCAAGACGGCTGGTATGTGAACCTCGGGATCGGCATTCCGACGCTGGTCGCGAACTATATCCCCGAAGGCGTCGAGGTGACGCTGCAATCGGAAAACGGCATGCTCGGCATCGGTCCCTTCCCCTATGAGGGCGAAGAGGATGCCGATCTGATCAATGCCGGCAAGCAAACCGTGACCGAGCTGCCGCAAACCGCCTATTTCGACAGCTCCGAGAGCTTTGCGATGATCCGCGGCGGCAAAATCGCCATGGCCATCCTCGGTGCGATGGAGGTCGCGGAAAACGGCGATCTCGCGAACTGGATGATCCCCGGCAAGCTCGTCAAAGGTATGGGCGGCGCGATGGATCTGGTCGCGGGCGTCAAACGCGTCGTGGTGGTCATGGATCACACGAACAAGGCCGGTGAGTCAAAAGTCCTCAAAGCCTGCACCTTGCCGCTCACCGGCAAGAGCGTCGTCAACCGCATCATCACCAATCTCGGGGTCTTGGATGTGGTCGAGGGCGGCCTGAAGATTGTCGAAACCGCAGCGGGCGTCAGTGAAGCCGAGCTGCGCGCCGCAACCGAAGCGGCCATCGTCGACGCTTCCTGAACGAAGAGAGGGGGCCTTCCGCCCCCTCTTGCGGCTTCGCCGCAATTCACCCCCGAGGATATTTGAACATGAAAGACAGGCTCAGCTAAGACTTCGCCATTTCCGCCTTGGCGCGGCCTCTTCCCCGTCTTTCATGTTCAAATATCCCGGGGGAGTCGCCGGGACGGCGACGGGGGTAGAACCCCCTTCGACCGCGATCCTCGGGCTATTTGCTTTGGGGATAGGTGATGACCGACAGGAACTTCGCCGGCAGTTCGACCAGCTCGACCGGGCCGTGCGGGGCGTCTGCGTCGAAGAGAAGCGTGTCACCGGGCTCGAGGCGATAGACCTGCTCGGCGTGGCGATAGCTGACGATGCCTTCGAGCATATAGAGAAGTTCGATCCCCTCGTGCTGGAAGGTTGGGAAGCGGTCGCTCTCGGTGGTCAGCACGATCATATAGGGTTCGACCACGACGCCGGAATTGTTCGACCCGATATGGCCGAGCAAGTGATATTGATGCCCGGCGCGGGTACCGGCGCGTTCAATCTCGACGCCTTGATCGGATTTCACATGCATGGCGCCGCGATGTTCCGCATAGCCAGAGAAGAGCTGGAGCAGCGGCACCCGCAAGGCATTTGCGAGCGCCTGCAAGGTCCCGAGAGACGACGAAATCACGCCGTTCTCGATCTTCGAGAGCATGCTGACCGACAGACCGGTCTGCGCGGCAAGATCAGCGCCGGTCATGCGCTGGCGTTTGCGCAATTCCCGCACAGAGCGGCCGATGGCAACCTCAAGGTTCTTTTCCGAGCTGTCGCGCAGCGCATGCGGGTTTTGCGACAGCTTCATCTGGCTGACCGATTTTCTGGCCATATCGGAGAGAGATCCTTTCCTTAAGGGAGCGGAAGACTCTGCTGAAGATTGCGGCAAATTGCAATCCTCAGCACCAGAATGCCCGGGGGTTGTGCCCGAATTGTCGCGGCTTACCCCATGCGTTCGCTCGCAAAGCTGCCGGGCGAGGGCGGGAAGACCACGGTCTTGTTGCCGTTGAGGAAAACCCGGCGGTGGATATGGGCATGGATCGCGCGTGCCAGCACCTGGCTTTCGACATCACGGCCGAGCGAGACATAATCCTCGGGCGATTGCGCGTGGGTGACGCGGGTGGTTTCCTGCTCGATGATCGGGCCTTCATCGAGGTCGGCCGTCACATAATGCGAGGTCGCGCCGATCAGCTTCACGCCGCGCTCATAGGCTTGCTTATAGGGGTTCGCGCCTTTGAAGCTCGGCAGGAAGGAGTGGTGGATGTTGATGATCCGGCCCGACATTTCCTTGCACATTTGATCCGAAAGCACCTGCATGTAGCGCGCCAGCACGATCAGCTCGGCACCGCTGTCGCGGACGATGCGCATTTGCTCGGCTTCGGCCTGAGGCTTGTTCTCTTTGGTGACCTTGATGCAGTGGAAGGGGATGTCGTTGTTCACGACGACCTTCTGATAATCCATATGGTTCGAGATCACCGCGACGATGTCGATCGGCAGCGCGCCGATGCGCCAACGATAGAGCAGGTCGTTCAGGCAATGGCCGAAGCGCGAGACCATGATGACGACTTTCATCTTCTCGTCTTCGCTGTGGAAGGCAGAGACCATGTCGAAATCCACCGCCGTTTCGGCAAAATCCCGGCGCAATTCATCAATACCGGCACCGTCTTCCGAGATGAAGCTGATGCGCATGAAGAATTTATCGTTCTCGGTATCGTCGAATTGCGAGCTGTCGGTGATATTGCAGCCCTTTGCCGTGAGATAGCCCGAGATCGCGGCGACAATGCCGCGTTTGGCCGGGCAGGCAACGGTCAGGAAATAGCGGTTCATTCAGGTCTCCCGTTCTGGACTTGGCGCTTTGGGCAGCGCTGGCATGTTTCTTGAAGGCGGGGAAGGGGCCAGCACGGCCCAGCTTCCGGTGTGACGCGTTTGTGCTGCGGTTCGGTCTTGGCGCGACCAGAGCTCCTGCGCCCGGTCGCGGCCTTGCCGGTTTCAGGCGGTCAGGCCCTGCGGCTCGGGCAGGCCATTGGCACGGCAGCAAGCGGTCAGCGTATTCGCCAGAAGGCAAGCGATGGTCATCGGCCCGACGCCGCCCGGCACCGGGGTGATCGCACCGGCGACCGCCGCCGCGCTGTCGTAATCGACATCCCCGACCAGACGGGTGCGGCCGCCGTCCTCGATGCGGTTGATGCCGACATCAATCACGGTCGCGCCGGGCTTCACCCAATCGCCGGGGATCATGCGCGGGCGGCCCACGGCGGCGACGAGGATATCGGCACCGCGGCAGACCTCGGCCAGATCCTTGGTGCGCGAATGGGCAATCGTCACCGTGCAGCTGTCGCCGAGCAAAAGCTGGGCCATCGGCTTGCCGACGATATTGCTGCGCCCGACCACCACCGCATTCAGCCCCGAGAGATTGCCGAGCTTGTCGCGCAACATCATCAGGCAGCCAAGCGGCGTGCAGGGCACCATGGACTTCTGCCCGGTCGCGAGCAGCCCGACATTCGAGATGTGGAAGCCGTCGACATCCTTGGCCGGGTTGATCGTATTGATGACCTTGTCGGCATCCATATGGCCGGGCAGCGGAAGCTGCACCAGAATGCCATGGACGGCGGGGTCATTGTTCAGCTTCTCGATCAGCGCCAGCAGGTCGGCCTCGGGGGTCGTGGCATCAAGCTTGTGCTCAAAGCTCGCCATGCCCGCTTCGCGCGTCTGGATGCCCTTGTTGCGGACATAGACCTCGGAGGCGGGGTCTTCGCCGACCAGAACCACCGCCAGCCCCGGGGTGATGCCCTTGGCTTTCACCGCAGCGACGCCCTCGGCCACGCGGGCACGGACATCCGCTGCAAAGGCCTTCCCATCAATCACGCTCATGCCATTACCTCAAGAAGTTCGGCCGTCTCGACGAGGCCATGCCAGATGGTTCCCGCCGCCGAGCGCATCCCGATCAACGCCATGCGGTCAGGCGCGCGGCGGATGACGAAGACGCTCATGTGGTGGAAGCCGGTGCGGGTCGCCGAGCCGGGCGCAAAGCGGGCCGGATCGACATTGACGAGTTTCGAGACAAGCGCGAGCAATTGCGGCTCGGGGGCAGAGATCTCGAAGGCCACGAAACCGTCGGTCTGTTCGGTGACTGAGGTTCCCGGCGCAGCCGCAATCAGCTCGGCCGCGACGTTTTGGGTCGCACGGCCGGGATATTCGACCATCCATTGATCGGGGCCGGTCCAGAAGGCGGCGATGCCGCTGCCCTCCGCCCAGCCACCCGGGCCGGGCAGGGTCACCCCGATCTGGGGCGCGGCGCTGCCCCGGCGCAGGGCCAGAGAGGCAAGGCCCAGCTCGCTGTTTTCGGTCAAGGTCACCGCACCAATGCGGCGGCTTTGCGGCGTGGTCTGGCCAAGCGCGCAGATGGGCGAAAGATCAGTCACGGACGCGTCCTCCCTCAGGGTCGACAAAATGAGCAGAGACCACGCGCAGCCGCACGGACTGGCCCTGAAGCGGGTTGGCGGCGACGATCACTTCGCCCTTGCGATCCGCGCCATTGGCAAGATAGCCCAGCCCGATCGCGCTGCCGAGATGGGGCGAATAGCAGGCCGAGGTGATCCAGCCCTCATCGGTCCAGGTGTTCTGTTCCGCGCCCTCTTCAAAGAGATGCGAACCCGCCACCACCGGATCGCTCGCATCGACGGGCTGGAAGCCCACCAGCACGCGCGGATCGGCGACCATGCCCTCGCGCCGCGACAGAACCGCGCCGATCGAGTCCTTCTTGGTGCTCACGAATTTGCCCATACCGAGCATCTGCGCCGTGGTCTGGCCGTTGAGCTCGTTGCCCGCAGCATGGCCCTTTTCGATCCGCAGGACGCCAAGCGCCTCGGTGCCGTAAGGGGTCGCGCCAAGGTCTTGGCCAAGCTCGATCATCCGCGCCATCAGCGCATTGCCGTAACGCGCCGGAACCGCGATCTCATAGGCGAGCTCGCCCGAGAAGGAGATCCGGAAGAGCCGCGCCCGGAGCCCGCCGCAAACCGTCAGATCGCCGCAAGCCATATAGGGGAAGGCCTCGTTCGAGAGGTCGAACCCATCGACGACGCGCTCGAGCAGCTTGCGCGCATTCGGACCTGCGACCGACATCTGCGCCCAGGCATCCGTGGTCGAGATCAATTGCACATCAAGCTCGGGCCAGAGGCACTGGCGGCAGAACTCCATATGTTTGTAGATCGTCCCGGCATTGGCGGTCGTGGTGGTCACGACATAATCGGTCTCGCTCAGCCGGGCGCAGGTGCCGTCATCCCAAGCAAACCCGTCCTCGCGCAGCATCAGGCCATAACGGACCATGCCGACCTTCAGCGACTTCATCGCATTGGCATAAACCCGGTCGAGGAACTCGCCCGCATCCGCGCCTTGGACGTCGATCTTGCCAAGCGTGGTCACGTCGCAGATGCCGACGCCCTTGCGGGTGGCCAGAACCTCGCGGTCCACGGTCTCGCGCCAGGTCGTCTCACCGGGGCGCGGGAAATATTGCGCGCGCATCCATTGGCCGACCTCGACGAAGACCGCGCCTTGCGCCGCAGCCCAAGGATGGGTCGGGGTCAGGCGGCGGGGCCGGAAATGGCTGCCGGTGTCGCCGCCACCCAGAACCGACATCGAGACCGGCGTATAGGGCGGCCGGAAAATCGTCGTGCCGGTCTGGTTGATGCTTTGCCCGGTCAGCTCGGACATGACCGCAATCGCGGTGACATTCGAGGTCTTGCCCTGATCGGTCGCCATCCCCAAAGTCGTCCAGCGCTTGAGATGCTCGACCGGACGGAGGTTTTCCTGCCAAGCGAGCTTCACATCCTTGACGGTCACGTCATTCTGGAAATCGACCCAGGCGCGGCCCTTGCCCGGCACATGCCAGAGCGGTTGCAGGTTCAGCGCATGGTCCTCGCCCTTGGGCAGCTCGGGCAGATGCGCGGTGATGCCCAGATCGGCCAAAGCGGCTTGCGCGGCCTCTGCACCCGAGGCCAAAGCCTCAGCGGTCGAGCCCTTGCCCGCCGCCGCGCCGACGATGCGTAGACCGACCGGGCCTTCGACCGCAAGGAAGGTTTGCAGCGCATCATTCCAGACCGGACGCTCGCGGTGGTGCGACGCGATATGGAGGTTCGGGTTCCACCCGCCCGCCACACCCAGCGCGCCGCAGTCGACCCATTCGGTCTTGCCGTTCGCGGTGACTTCGACCTTGGTCAGACCAAGGCGGCCCTTGCTGTCGCTGACCTGACCGCCCGCAATCGTGCGGTAGCCGCCTTGCGATTTCGCGCCCGAGCGGCTGTCGATGACGGCGGTGATATCGACGCCCTTGGCGGCAAGATCCAGCGCGGTGCGGTGGCCGTCGTCATTGTTGGTGAAGATCGCGACCTTCTGCGCCGGGCTGACCGCCCAACGGTTGGCATAACTCCGCATCGCGCCCGCCAGCATCACGCCGGGACGGTCGTTGTTGGCGAAGGGAATATGCCGCTCGGTCGCGCCCGCCGCCAGAATCGCGCGTTTCGAGGTGATGCGCCACAGGGTCTGGCGCACGCGTTTGCCCGGCGTCACGAGATGGTCCGAAACCCGCTCGACCGCGCCATAGATGCCGTGATCGAAGGCGCCCCAAACCGTGGTGCGGCGCATGACGCGCAGATTGGGCAGGCTCGCGAATTCTTTCTCGAGCTCGGCGATCCATTCGCTTGCCGGACGATCCAGCGGCGCGCTTTCGGCCAGAAGGCGGCCCCCCAGACGGAAATCCTCATCCGCGAGAATGACGCTGGCGCCGGTGCGCGCAGCGGTCAAGGCCGCAGCAAGACCCGCCGCGCCGCCGCCGATCACCAGAAGATCGCAATGCAGGAAGCCTGAGTCATAGCTGTCGGGATCGGCCTGCATCGACAGGCTGCCCAGACCCGCCGCGCGGCGGATCATCGGCTCGTAGATCTTTTCCCAGAAGGCGCGCGGCCACATGAAGGTCTTGTAGTAAAAGCCCGCCGCGAAGAAGGGCGACAGAAGGTCGTTCACCGCAAGAAGGTCAAAGCTCAGCGAGCCGACGCGGTTCTGGCTTTTGGCTTCCAGCCCGTCGAACAGCTCGGCCACCGTGGCGCGGGTGTTGGGCTCCTGCCAGGCACCGCCGCGCAGTTCGACCAGCGCGTTCGGCTCTTCCGAGCCCGCCGAAAACACGCCACGCGGGCGGTGATATTTGAAGCCGCGCCCCATCAGCCGCACGTCATTGGCCAGAAGCGCCGAGGCGAGCGTGTCGCCGGCAAAGCCCGAATAACTCTTGCCGTCGAAGCTGAAGGTCAGACTGCGCGAGCGGTCGACCAGACCACCGGAAAGACGGGTCATGCCGCACCTCCTGAGCTGCGCGCCAGTTTGATGTCGCGGGCAAGCTCTGCGCCAAGGATCTCATGTGTGATGGTGTTGCGGGTGACGATCAGCCAGCTGCGGTCACCTTGCTCGTGAAACCACAGCTCGCGGTGCACGCCCGCCGGGTTGTCGCGCAAATGCTGGTATTCGTAGAAGTTTTGCGCGGCATCGGGGGCCATGCCATCGGGGCGGTCCAGAAGCGAGGCGTCGCCCAGATAGGCAAACTCTTCCGAGTCGCGCAGGCCAAGAAGGGGATGGGGAATAAGCATGTCTCGCCTCAGTGCAGATTGGGCGTCGCGCCCATGCCTTTTTCGTCGATGGGAAGGCCGCGCTCGAAGCGGTCGAGCCGATAGAAGCGCGCGGTTTCATGCGGGGTGTCGGTGGCCAGAAGATGGGCAAAGGCATAGCCGCTGGCGGGGGTCGCCTTGAAGCCGCCGTAGCACCAACCGGCATTGAGATAGAGCCCCTCGATCGGGGTCTTGTCGATGATCGGAGAGCCGTCCATCGACATATCCATGATGCCGCCCCAGACCCGCAGCAGACGCGCGCGCCCGATCGCAGGCATCAAGGCCATGCCACCCTGCGCGACATCCTCGATCACCGCCATATTGCCGCGTTGGGCATAGGAGTTGTACCCGTCGATATCGCCGCCGAAGACCAGACCGCCCTTGTCGGATTGGCTGACATAGAAATGGCCCGCGCCGAAGGTGATGACGCCGTCAATCGTCGGCTTCAGCCCTTCGGAAACAAAGGCTTGCAGCACATGGCTTTCGATCGGCAGGCGCATTCCGGCCTTGGCCATGACCCGCCCCGACGAGCCCGCGACCGCGACGCCGACCTTGCCCGCGCCGATATAGCCGCGCGAGGTCTCGACCCCTTTGAGCTTGCCGTTCTCGATGCGGAAGCCGGTGACTTCGCAATTCTGGATCAGATCGACGCCTTCAAGATCAGCGCCGCGCGCATAGCCCCAGGCGACGCCGTCATGGCGCGCCGTGCCGCCGCGACGGTGCAGAAGACCGCCCTTGATCGGGAAGCGCGCATTCTCGAAATTGAGCCAGGGATACATCTTGCGCACGCCGTCCTGATCGAGCAGCTCGGCATCCGCGCCCGCCAAGATCATCGCATTGCCGCGACGACGGTAGGCATCGCGCTGCGCATCGGTATGGAGCAGGTTCAGAATGCCGCGCTGGCTGACCATGGCGTTGAAGTTGAATTCCTGCTCGAGGTTTTCCCAGAGCTTCATCGAGAATTCATAAAACGGCTCATTGCCCGGAAGCATGTAGTTCGAGCGGATGATCGTGGTGTTCCGCCCGATATTGCCCGAGCCCAGCCAGCTTTTCTCCAAGACCGCGATCCGGGCTTTCTTGAAGGTCTTGGCCAGATAATACGCCGTGGCAAGTCCGTGCCCGCCACCGCCCACGATGATATAATCATAGGAGGATTGCGGCTCCGGATTGCGCCAGATCGGCTTCCAACCCTTGTGGCCCGTCAGAGCCTCTTTGATCACCTTCAGCCCCGAATATCGCACGGTGCACCTACTCCGATTCGTCTTTCCTCAGAAGAAAGATACGCCGCATTTTGGCCTGCATTTGTCCTTCACGGACAAATTATTGCCTGTTCTGGACGGAGGTGATTATAATTCGTCATCTGACAGACATATGGATCATGGCCGACATCACCCCTCCGCTGCGCATCGGCTTCGTGCTGACCGCCGATTATTCGCTGATGTCGCTGACCTCGGCGGTGGAACCTCTGCGCGCGGCCAATCATCTGGCCGGGCGCGAGCTTTATCGGCCCTCTTATCACTCGGTTGCGGGCGGCTTTGCCGCCTCGACCTCGGGCGGGGGATTTCAGACCTCGAAGCTACCCGCGGCCAGCGATCTCGATCTGGCGCTGGTGGTCGCGGGCGGCAACCCGCTGCTTTACGAGGATACGGCGCTCGCGCGCGGGCTGCGTGCGCTTAAGGCGCGGAAGCTGCCTCTGGGCGGGATTTCTGGCGGCGCGGCGATCCTCGCGCGGCTTGGGCTGATGGAGGGGCGGCGCTTCACCATCCACTGGGCCCATATCGACGCTTTGGCCGAAGAGCACCCCGATCTGCTGATCGAGCGCGCGCTTTATGTCATCGACCGCGACCGTTACAGCTGCGCGGGCGGGGTTGCGGCGCTGGATATGATGTGCGCGCTGATTGCGCGTGATCACGGCGCGGCGTTTGCGCGGCAGGTCGCGGAATGGTTCATCCATTCGCGCGCGCGCGGTGCCGACGAGCCCCAGCAATCGCCCGCCGCCGAACGGTTCGAGCTGCGTCATCCGATGCTCGCCCAAGCCGTCGATCTGATGTTCGGCCATCTCGCCGACCCGCTCTCGCCCGACCAGATCGCGGCGCAGGTCGGTTGCAGCCCGCGCCAGCTCCAGCGGCTGTTCAACGACCAGCTCGGCGCCTCGATGATGGCCTTTTACCGCGAGATGCGGCTGAAAAAGGCCGATGAGCTGGTGCAGCAAACGACGCTCTCGATGCTCGATGTCGCGCTGGTGACGGGCTTTACCAGCGCCGCGCATTTCTCGCGGCTCTATACCGAGCGGTTCGGGATGCCGCCCGCGCGGCGACGCCAAGCGATGCGCAAGGGAGCAGGGGCCAGATAGCCGCCATAAACAAACGGGGCCCGAGGGGCCCCGCTTCCAGTCGGTTCCGGCAGGACAGGCTCAGGTCGGCAGCTGGAAGAACCAGTTGCTGACCAGCACGACCGTCGCCCCGGCAATCAGCGCGACATAGGGCAAGATCCCCGCCCGACGCGGCCCGAGATCGCCGTCATCCTTGAGACCAAGATCCTCCATTGCCTCACGCGGGAAATGGCCCTTGTCCTGATAGAAATGGCGATACCAGAAGACCGGCAGAATGAAGCTCGCGAAGATCAGCCCCGACCACAAGGCGCCGGAATAGCCCCAAACCTTGGCGCCAGCGCCGAGGAACATCGCGTTGACGAAGGCCAGCAGCGTGTTGAAGCCGATGAGCAGCGTCGGCGCTTTCCACGGGCGCACCAGATGCGGGCTGTCGATGCGGTGGATCCAGCCGGCGTTCAGGTTGAAGAAGTTGAACATGATATAGCCGACGTTCGAAATCGCGAGCACGTAGAAATAGCCCGTCGCATCCGAGGCCAGCGCCAGCAGGAAGACGTTGAAGCCAAGGTCGGTCCACATTGCATTGGTCGGCGCGCCATGCTCGTTCACATGGCTGAGGTATTTCGGCAGCCAGCCATCGCGCGAGCCCTGATAAAGCGTGCGCGACGAGCCCGCCATCGCGGTCATGATCGCGAGGAAGAGCGCGAGGATCATCAGGATCACGAGGATCTGGGTGATCACCGGACCGCCGTTGACAAGACCGGCCAGCGCGGCGCCGATGCCGGTGCCGTCCACGATCCCGGGGGCAAGCATGCCCTCATGGCCGAGAACGCCCTGGAAGGCGAAGGGAATCAGGAAGAAGAAGACCATGCAGAGCAGGCCCGAATAGAAGATCGCCTTGAACGTATCGGTGGCGGGGTTCTTGAATTCGGCGGTGTAGCATACGGCGGTTTCAAAGCCATAGGTCGACCAGGCGGCAATATACATCGCGCCAAGGAACAGCGTCCAGCCGCCGATGTTCCAGGCCCCGTCGGTCGAGGCATAAGCGGCGGTCGGCGGCACGATTCCGGTGACGTTCATCGAGTTGATCGAGCCGTTCAGGATCGGCACCAGACCGACCAGCAGAAGCGGGATCAGCACGACCAGCGCCATCAGCTTTTGCGATTTCGCGGTCGAGGAAATCCCCCGGTGCTGAATCGCGAAGATGATCAGCATCAGCACGACGCCGATCAGGAAGGTCGCGTTGAAATGCAGCGTGCCAAGGCCCGGAATGGTGAAGGTCAGCGCCTCCCAGGTGCGGAAGGCCGGGGTCAGCGCGCTGACGCCATCAGCTTGGGCGACGGCCTGAATCGCGGCCTCGGCCGAGAGGCCCGGATGGGCGGCCAGATAATCGACGACCGATTGGGTTTGTGCCGTGTAATCAGCAAGATGGGCCGTAACCCACGCCACGACCTGCTGGCTTTCCGCCAGCGGCACCGGAAAGAGCGCGTTCAGGATATAGCCCGCCGCAATCGCACAGCCGAGCGAGAGAACCGGGCTCCAGGCGAACCAGTTGCACCAGACAGAGAGCGGTGCGATCAGCTTGGAATAGCGCAGCCATGCGGTCGCGCCATAGACCGAGGTGCCGCCGGATTTATTGCCGAACATCCCGGCCATTTCGGCATAGGTGAAGCTTTGCAGAAAGCCCATGCACATCGAGAGCATCCAGACGACGAAAGCGGCCTTCCCGGCCACGCCCGCAATCCCCCCGATCGAGAAGAGCACCAGAGGCGGCACGCCAGCCGCCACCCAGAAAGCCCCTCGCCAGGTGAGGGTACGATGCAACCGATGCGTCGTCCCCGCGCCCTCGCCTGTCCCGGCCAGCGGGCCGGATGTTGATTGATCAACCATATTTGCGTTTCCCTGTTGGACAAGCCGCTTCATGACCTTGTCGCGGTCCTTGTAAGGCCGGCTTGGTATGTCGCTCACCCGGGGCATCCTCCATGTCCCGGCTGTCGTCGCTTGTGGTCCTTGTCAGAGCATCAGACGCCTTCGGCCCCGACCGCAAAGCGGCGGGGCTGATGTGCTGATCCCCGAAACCCCACCTTGGACGGGCGGGGGGCTCGGAGCTGGCCAGCATCGGAACATACCGGGCTGCCATCATATCGAACCTCTCTGACAAAGCGCGCCGCGGTTTCAGGACCGCGATCGTTCTTTCTTGGGGTCGTCATGTGGGAAGGCCGAGACGCGTCGCAGCCGGTCGATCCCGGGCCCGTCGCATATCTCGGCTTCGATCTCTCCGGGGTTCGTCCCGGTCAGCACGGGCTGGTTTGTCCAGCGCGGCATAAGGCGGGCAGGGGCCCGGTCGGAAACAGAATGGCGCTGAGCGCCCGGCAGCGGCAGCACCCCGATTTGCGCAAAACTTCCGCCCGATCCGGGCGGGACTGCCCTGAGATGCTGCAGGCGGGAGATGGCGCTCATCGGGGCCTCCGGTGCCGAAGGGATGCAAGCGGCGCCAAAACGCCGCCCGCAGAGTCACGTCAGTTCTTCAGATAGGCTTCCATCGAATCGTCCAGCGCATCCTTCCACGGCGTATGGTGCACGGGCGCCATGGTGCCGGTGATGACCGAGCGATAGGGGTGATTGCGGAATGCCATAATGTCTTCGGCCTTGTGATGCTTCCATTCATAGAAGGCGTCACAGGCTCCGTCTACGTTGAAGCTTGGATAATCGGTCTCTGCAATCAATTCTTTGACGTAATCGCCCTGATATTTGATTGCATATTTAACATCCGGATCAGCTTCTTCGCGCGTTTCGCGCTCGGTCACATCATCAAGCAGCACTTGCTTGTCGGTCGGAACCTCGATCCGGCCCAGGATAATGTCGCGGACATACCAGGCCTGAGCGTCGAACATGTTGAAGGTGAACCACTGATCCTGCATGCCGACATAGAACATGCGCGGATTGTTGACGTAGACGACGCCCTTGTAGAGATCCGCCGCCGCCAGCCGGTTCGCGGTCTTGAGCCGCAGATCGTCGGGCAGGAAGGGGAAGTAGTGGCGGTAGCCCGTGCACAGGATGATCGAATCGATCTCTTTGCTCGAGCCGTCGCTGAAGAAGACCGTCTTGCCCTCGACACGCACCAGCGCGGGCTTTTCTTCCCAGTTGTCGGGCCATTTGAAGCCCATCGGCGACGAGCGATAGCACGAGGTCACCGATTTCGCGCCGTATTTCCAGACCTGCGAGCCGATATCTTCGGCCGAATAGCTGGAGCCGACGACAAGCACATCCTGACCCGAGAATTCGCGCGCATCGCGGAAATCATGGGCATGGGTGATGCGGCCATAGAATTGGTTGAACCCGGGATATTCCGGCACGTTCGGGCTGGAGAAGTGGCCCGAGGCGACGATCACATGATCGAAACGCTCTCTGTAGACATGGTCATTTTCCATGTCATGCACGGTCACGGTGAAATCATTGGCCTGCGGATCGAACTCGACCCAGCGGATGACCGAATTGAAGCGGATCCAGTCGCGAACGCCTGCTTTCAGCACACGGCCTTCGATATAGTCGAACATGACGGCGCGCGGCGGATAGGATGCGATCTGCTTGCCGAAATGCTCTTCGAAGGAATAGTCGGCGAATTCGAGCCCCTCTTTCGGGCCGTTGGTCCAGAGATAGCGATACATCGAGCCATGAACCGGCTCGCCATGTTCGTCCGTCCCGGTGCGCCAGGTGTAGTTCCACAGGCCACCCCAGTTCGACTGTTTCTCGAAACAGACAACCTCTGGGATCTCGGCGCCTTTGCGGGCGGCAGATTGAAAGGCACGCAATTGGGCAAGGCCAGAGGGGCCGGCGCCGATAACGGCGACTCGCTTCGTCATACTTCACTCCCGGTGGTTCGGACCAATTTACAGATCCGATGCGTTTGGCATGGACCAATTAGTAGCCCAGCTTCTCCACGGGTCAAGAATATTTATTGCTGGGAAGATGCCCGCTTTGAAATTTGGCGAAACTCGGCATAAATTCAGGCAAATCAGGATGGGGCTATGCAAATCTCTTTGGCACAACGGCTGGCGGTGGCCGGAACCCTGCCGCGAAATCTGCACCGCGCCACCGCTCCGGTCCGAATCGGCCTGATCGCGCCGCTCAGCGGGCGTTCTGCGCCTTGGGGCAAGCCGGGGCTGGAAGGCTGCCAGATCTGGGCGGATTGGGTGAATGAGCAGGGCGGGCTGATCGTCGGCCCGCGCCGCCAACGCGTCGAACTGCTGGCGCGCGATGCGGCGCTCGGCCCCGAGGAAACCCGGATGGCCGCGATCGAGCTGGTCGAGCGCTGCGGCGCGCGCATCCTGCTGACGCTTGGCGGCGATACGCTTTCGCTCGCGCTGCCCTGGCTGATGGCGCATCGCGTGTTGACGACCACGCTTCTGCCCTTCGATCTGTCGCCCGACACACCGACCCTGATCGCGCCGACCGAGATCCATCCGCTTCTGGTCGTCACCGGCGTCGAATGGCTGGCCGAGAACCGCCCCGATCTGCGCCGCGTCGCGCTGTGCTCGCAAGAGGATATGCTGGGCCTGCCCTCGCTCGCGACCTATCGCGCCGCCTTTGCTGCCGAGGGCATGAGCATCACCCGCGAGCTGCGCTATCCCGCCACCGGCGCCGATGCGACAGAAATGGTCGCGGCGATGCTGGCCGATGATCCGGATATTCTGTGCTGGTGCTCGTCGGAGCCCTATATGGTCCATGCCCTGACCGAAGCCGCCTTCGAGGCCGGTTTCCGCGGCCCGATCCTGTGCTGCACCGGCGATCAATATCAACGTATGGTCGCGCGCACCTCCGTTGATTTCATGGAGAATTTCATCTTCCAATTCCCCGATTTCGACGATCCCGCCTTGGCAGGCCGCGCCTTTTACTTCTGTCAGCCCGCCGCCTTCCACGCCGCCTATCAGCAGCGCTTTCCCGGCCATTGGTCGGCGGTGAGTTGGGAATATGCCGGGGCTTTGGATCTGTGGCAGCAGGCGGTCGAGATCGCCGGGACCACCGACCCGCGCCGCGTGCTTGAGGCGATGAAACGGGGCGGGCAGATGATGCATGCCTTCGGCCCGGCGCGCTGGTCAGGCGAAACGCTGTTCGGGATCGACAATGCGCTGATTGGCAATTGGCCGGTGGTGCGGGTAACCGGCGGCGTCGCGCGCATCGCGGGATTCCGCTCTATTCTCGATTGGCTTGGCCGTCACGAAGCCCGATTGAGCCGCGAAATGGAGGCGCTTGGCCTGCTCTGGCCGCAACGCGCGGCGCGCATGGCGGGGGCGGCGATCAATCCTCTTGCATGAGCAGGCGCTGCTCTTCGATCAGCATGTCCTGCACCAGCTCCGAAGCCTCGGCGACATCGCGTGAGACCAGCGCGCTCACCAGCGCGGCATGGGCTTGGCACAGATAATGGATGCGTTCGCTCGTCATCTGGCGGCGCAGCATGGCGGCGCGATGTGGCTGGCGGCGCGTCTTGACGATGAGATGATAGCAGGCGAGCAGCAGCGGATTGCCCGTGCCTTCCGCGAGCTTGAGCTGGAATTCCTCTTCCAGACGGGCAAAACCGGTCGGGTCCGAGGTCGTGCGCATCGCATCGCTAAGCTGAACCAGCGCGTCGAGCGTCGCAGACGGCATGTTCAGAATGGCCAGCCGGGCGATTTCGGGCTCAAGAATCCCGCGCATGACATGGAGATGCAGCGGCCCGGTGGTCACTGCAACCGAGGCGCTGCTTCCGGGAAGCTCGGGCTCTGACACGTAAGAGCCTGCCCCGGCGCGACGACGGATCAGGCCATTTTCTTCAAGAACATCAAGAGCTTCGCGCAAGGTATTGCGGGCGACTTGCAAGCTTGCGGCAAGCTGTCGTTCCGCCGGCAGTCGGCTGCCACGCGGGTAATCCCCCGCGGCAAGCCGGGCGCTCAGCTCTTCGACGATCATCTGCACTGCCGATCCGGACGCGGTTCTATCGGGGACCGGAGATTGCGGCGACGGCAAGGAAGAAGACAAGGAACAAACCCCGAAACGGAATACACCTTTTGTAGCGTCTCGTTCCGGAGCCTGCCAGTCCAAAAAGGAACCAATTGAGCCAATTTACATTTTGACGCAAGCCCCGTCAGCGCTCGGTTTAGATGTCGAGCGTGTTGTCCCGCTCCCATTGGGTCAGATGCGAGGAATAGGCATTCCATTCCTTGGTCTTCAGCTTGATGAACGCCTCAGAGAAGCTGTCGCCCATCGCCGCTTTCAGATCTGTATCCGCATCAAAGGCGCGGATTGCGTCAAGCAGGTTCAGCGGCAGCTTCGGCGCATCGGTCACCAGATGGCCTTCGGCATACATGTCGATGTCCCAACGCTTGCCCGGATCAGCCTTGCTGCGCAGGCCCGACAGACCGGCGGCAATGATGACGGCTTGCAGGACGTAGGGGTTGACCGCGCCATCGGGCAGACGCAGCTCGAACCGGCCCGGACCCGGAACGCGGACCATATGGGTGCGGTTGTTGCCCGTCCAGGTGACCGAGTTCGGCGCCCAGGTCGCACCCGACGAGGTGCGCGGTGCGTTGATGCGCTTGTAGCTGTTCACGGTCGGGCAGCAGGGCAGGGCCAAAGCCGAGGCGTGTTTCATAATCCCGCCAAGGAAGTGACGGCCCTGATCCGAGAGGCTCAGCTCTTTGCTGTCATCGGCAAAGGCGTTCTTGCCGTCTTTGGTCCAGACCGAGATATGCGCATGGCAGCCGTTGCCGGTCATGCCCATGAAGGGTTTGGGCATGAAGGTCGCGCGCAGCCCGTGTTTCTCGGCGACGGCGCGGGTCATGAATTTGAAGAAGGAATGCTTGTCGGCGGTCGCCAGAGCGTTGTCGTATTTCCAGTTCATCTCGAACTGGCCATTCGCGTCCTCATGGTCGTTTTGATAGGCGTCCCAGCCGAGTTCGAGCATGTAATCGCTGATTTCGGCGATCACATCGAAGCGGCGCAGGATGGCCTGCTGATCGTAGCAGGGCTTGGCGGCCGTATCGGCCGTGTCGTAGATCCTGTCGCCCTCGGGGGTGAGCAGGAAGAATTCGGGCTCGACACCGGTCTTCACCACAAGGCCCATCGCGGCGGCCTCTTCGGTCAGGCGGGTCAGCATGTTGCGCGGCGCCTGCTCCAGCGGGCCAGACCCCAGCATCACGCAGTTCGAGGCGACCCAAGCCACCTCTTTTTTCCACGGCAGCTGAATCGCTGTCGAAGCATCGGGCATTCCCAGCATGTCCGGATGGGCCGGGGTCAGGTCAAGCCAGGTCGCGAAACCCGCAAAGCCCGCGCCATTTTCCTGCATATCGGCAATGGCTTGGGCGGGGACGACTTTGGCTCGCTGCGAACCGAACAAGTCGGTGTAGGAGATCATGAAATATTTTACGCCTTTTTCCCGGGCGAACTCGGCTAGATCAGTCATTTGGGTGGGTCCCTGTTGAATACGGATAGAGCCGGGGCGGGGTGCGATGCCCCGCCCTTCTATTTCTTGCTCAGAAGCCACCCTGACCAGGGATCCAGCTCGTTCCTGCCAGCGGGACGCCAGCCATGGCAGCCGCTTCGAGGGTCAGTGAGCACAGGTCTTCCGGCTCGAGGTTATGGACGTGGCTTTTGCCGCAGGCCCGAGCAATCGTCTGGCACTCGAGCGTCATCACCGCGAGGAAGTTGCGCAGTTTGCGCGCCGCTTCGACCGGATCAAGGCGCTTCATCAGCTCGGGGTTCTGCGTGGTGATGCCCGCAGGGTCCTTGCCTTCGTGCCAATCGTCATAGGAATCTGCGGTCACGCCGAGCGCGTCATATTCGGCGGCCCATTTCGGATCGTTTTCGCCCAGAGCGATCAGCGCGGCCGTGCCGATGGCAACAGCATCCGCACCCAGCGCGAGCGCTTTGGCGACATCGGCGCCCGAACGGATCCCGCCCGAGACGACCAGCTGCACCTTGCGGTGCATGCCCAGATCCTGCAGCGCCTTCACGGCGGGGCGGATACAGGCCAGCGTCGGCTGACCGACGTTTTCGATGAAGACGTCCTGCGTTGCGGCGGTGCCGCCCTGCATCCCGTCAAGCACGACGACATCGGCCCCGGCCTTCACCGCAAGCGCGGTGTCGTAATAGGGACGTGCGCCGCCGATCTTGATATAGATCGGTTTTTCCCAATTGGTGATCTCGCGGATCTCGAGGATCTTGATCTCCAGATCATCGGGGCCGGTCCAGTCGGGGTGACGGCAAGCTGAACGCTGGTCGATGCCGATCGGCAGGTTGCGCATCTTGGCAACGCGCTCGGTGATCTTCTGGCCCAGAAGCATGCCGCCGCCGCCGGGTTTCGCGCCCTGACCGACCACGATTTCGATCGCATCAGCGCGACGCAGATCGTCCGGGTTCATGCCGTAACGCGAGGGAAGATACTGATAAACCAGCTTTTCCGAATGGCCGCGTTCCTCGTTGGTCATGCCGCCGTCGCCGGTGGTGGTCGAGGTCCCCGCCATGGTCGCCCCGCGACCCAGAGCCTCTTTCGCCGGGCCCGACAGTGCGCCGAAGCTCATGCCCGCAATGGTGATCGGGATCTTCAGCTCGATCGGCTTTTTCGCGAAACGCGTTCCCAAAGTGACCGAGGTGTCGCATTTCTCGCGGTAGCCTTCGAGCGGATAGCGGCTGATCGAGGCGCCGAGAAACAGCAGGTCGTCGAAATGCGGAACCCGGCGTTTCGCGCCGCCGCCGCGGATGTCGTAGATGCCGGTATCGGCAGCACGACGGATTTCCGCGTTGATTTCAGGGCTATAGGTCCAACTGTTGCGGGGCAGAGTTTGCGGGGTCTTTTCCATGATGTCCCTCATCAGTAGGCGCCAGCGTGATCGACGTGGAAGTTGTAAAGTTTGCGGGCCGAGCCGTAGCGTTTGAACTCTTCCGGTTTTGCATCGGCGCCCGCACGTTCGAGCAGGTCTTTCAGGATCTCGATATGTTCGGGGCGCATCTCTTTTTCGATGCAGTCCGAGCCGAGCGATTTGACATTGCCGCGCACGAAGAGACGCGCCTCGTAAAGCGAGTCACCAAGCGCATCGCCCGCATCGCCCAGCACAACCAGATTGCCCGATTGCGCCATGAAGGCGGACATGTGGCCGATATTGCCGTGAACGACGATATTGATGCCCTTCATCGAGATGCCGCAACGCGACGAGGCATTGCCCTTGATCACAAGCAGGCCGCCCTGACCGGTGGCGCCCGCATATTGGCTGGCGTCGCCGTCGATGATGACCGTGCCCGACATCATGTTCTCGGCCACGCCCGGCCCGGCCGAGCCCGTGACTTTCACCGTCGCCTGCTGGTTCATCCCGGCGCAGTAATAGCCGGTCGATCCTTTGACAGTGACTTCGATCGGCGCGTCCAGCCCCACGGCAATCGCATGCGCGCCCTTGGGATTGGTGATGACCCATTCGGTCTGGTTGGTGTTTTCCGATTGGGCTTGCAGGGACGAATTGAGTTCGCGCAAGGGGGTGGTGGAAAGGTCGATCGTCTGCATATCAGCGTTCCCAGAAATAGACGGTGGCGGGCTCGGGTTCCCAGACACGGGCGGTTTCGATGCCCGGCAGGTTGGCCAGGGCGCGGTATTCGCTGCCGAAGGCCACATAATCGTCGGTCTCCGCCATGACGGCGGGTTTGCAGGCGATCGGGTCGCGCACGACGCCGAAGCCGTTCTTGGTGCCGACGACGAAGGTGAAGAAACCGTCGAGATCGTCGAGCGTGCCTTCCAGCGCCTCACCGAGATTGGCCCCTTCGGCCAGACGCGACGAGATATAGCAGGCCGCGACCTCGGTATCGTTCTGGGTCTTCGGCGCGAAACCTTTCTCGGTCAGGATCCGGCGCATCTGGTTGTGGTTCGACAGCGAGCCATTGTGCACGAGGCACTGGTCATCGCCGGTCGAGAACGGGTGTGCGCCAAGCGTCGTCACCGCGCTTTCAGTCGCCATCCGGGTGTGGCCGATGCCGTGGCTGCCGCCCATTTCGCGCACATGGAAGCGTGCGGCGACATCCTTGGGAAGCCCGATCTCCTTGAAGATCTCCATGGAATGACCCGCACCCATGACCCGAACGCCTTTTTCGTTCAGATAGGCGCGCGCCTCTGCTTCGGTCCCTTCGGGCAGGGTCAACACCGCATGGGTGTCAACGACCCGCATCGAAACCGGCCCGCCAAGCGCGTCGGACAGAGCTTTGTCCAGACCGCGGAAGGTTTCATCGGGGGTATCCGACTGCACAGTGACTTTCAGTTTGCTGCTGTCATCGCCGTAGATTGCGATCCCGGCGCTGTCCGGGCCGCGATCCGTCATGGTGATCAGCATATCTGTAAGCAGGTCACCAAGCTTGGGGCGAAGGTCCTCGTTCTTCAGGAACAGGCCAACGATGCCGCACATCTCTTATCTCCATTCTGATTTATGGAAGCCTCTTCCTAAATTTAGTCACAGGAACCCTATTTGCTTCAAGAGAAACTTTCGCTGGAGGAGAACAATTTTCTTGTGAGGAACTTCCAGCGGAAAAAGTGAGCAAAATCAGCCAGAGTTGGAACGGCGAGTCTGGGTCCCAACTCGAGACTAGCAATCAAAGACGCAAAAGTATCGCCTGATCGTCGCATCCAGACGACATCTTCATCCGCGCGCCGTCGCCGGATTTGAGTCGCTGCATTGCAGCAGAATCAGCTAACATTTGATGACCGGGTGGTTCAGATCTCGGCGCGTCGCGCTTGCGGCAGATCCCCGCCGCCCCTTGCGCAGCGGCCCGGCATCGCCGCGCGGACAATCGGGGTCACCTACCTGCTTTTGCACGAAAAGCACGCGACGCCGCACCCCCCTACGGGACGGTCTGACGCCCCCCTGTTCCACCCGTCTTTTTGTGCAGGTATCGGCCGAAAGTCCCAGCCCCTGACCGAAAATTTGTTGACAGGCCGAAAAAACGCAATTTATTTTCAAGAAACTAAATTCTCCAATAAGAAAGCATCATCTGCTCGGTACGCGCCCTCTTCGATGGAAGAAGGGTGCCCAGGGAGGAGTTTCAATGTCGGATCTGGATAGTCGGATCGGGGCAATGCATCGCCGTGACATGGCGGTTGCATGGGCCTTCGTTCTGGGACTTTGGTTTTCTATCATCTTCGTCGCTTGGGGGACTTGGTCGATTGCGCCAAACCCGCTCGCGCGCACGCTTCTGCTGATCGCGGGCGGCGTGGTTTTGCTGTTCAACACCGCCGCGATCGTGGCGATGCTGCGCCATTACCGCGAAGATCGCGACTTCATGTATGGCCTTGATATCAAGTTCCTGGACGCCAAACGCGCCCTGAAACGCGGAGGCCCGCAATGACCCATTATAAAGCTCCCGTTCAGGGAAAGATCGGACAGATCATCGACGTGATCGTGCTTCTGGTCCTGGCAATCGGCGCGCTTTACCTGCCCTTGCTGCTTGGCCTTGCCGGCTCGGACAAGGTGCCCCATCCGATCGAGAACCCAACCTGGGAAAGCCTGGGCCAGAACCCGGTCATGGTCGAGCAATGGGCCAAGCTGGGCTTCACCGATCCCGCCGCCGCCAACAGCCTGATCACCGCGCGCTATGACTATAGCTTCTCGTGGATCGCGCTTCTGGTCATGGTCGTCGTCATTGTCGGCTATTACGCGATTTTGCTGCGCTTCTCGGAAAAGGAATACCGCGAAGTCATCGCTGAAAAGTTCGGGGAGTAGGCCCTTATGGATCTCTGGAACTATCTGGAAATTCTCGCCTGGATTGCCTCGGCAATCTTCGGCTTCTTCATCGTCATCGACTGGATCAAGACCGACAGCACCTATAGCGAAGAGATGCTAACCTCTTCGCGCGAAGGTGAGCTTGAGGCCCTGACCGAAGAACAGAGCCGGAGCTGACATGTCCCATACAGATAAGATCGAGCAGGTCGGCCTCGCGCGTGTCCTTGGCCCTGCCCATGTCTGGGCTCTGGGCGTGGGCATCGTTCTGGTTGGCGAATATATGGGCTGGAACTTCGCGGTCGGGAAGGGCGGCGCCTATGCCGCTTTGCTCGCCTGCTGGTTCGCGGGCATCCTTTACACCTGCGTGGCGATGATCGATTCCGAGGTCACCTCGACGGTGGCGGCGGCGGGCGGTCAATATACCCAAGCCAAACATATCGTCGGGCCGCTGATGGCCTTCAACGTCGGGCTTTACCTCGTCTTCGCCTATACGATGCTCGAAGCCGCCAATGCGATCACCGTCGGCTTTCTCGTCGATACGGTGGCGACGATCAGCGGGCATCAGGGCGGGATCGACCAGAGGCCGTTCATCATTCTCGCGATCATGTTCCTCGCTTGGCTGAACTATCGCGGGGTTCTGGCGACGCTGACCTTCAACCTCGTCATCACCGCGATCGCCTTCACCGCGATTATCGTGCTGTTCCTGAGCACCTCGGGCATTCTCGGCACCGGCGCGCTGCGCCATGCGGATCTGCTCTCGGGGCAGGCGTCATTGCCCTATGGCTGGCTTGGCGTGCTGGCGGCGATGCATTTCGGCCTGTGGTTCTTCCTTGGCATCGAGGGCACGACCCAAGCCGCCGAAGAGGTTCGCAGCCCCGCCCGCGCCCTTCCTTTCGGCACGCTCGCCGGGGTGATGACGCTGGCGATTGCCGCGACGCTCAGCTGGTATGTCTGTGCCGGTCTGATGCCGTGGGAATATCTTGGTCAATCGGGCGTGCCGCTGTTCGATGCGGGCCGCTTGTCGGGCTCGACCACGCTCATGGTCTTCCTGGGGATCGGCACGCTTTTCGCGACGCTGGCTTCGGCCAATGGCTGCATCAATGACGCGAGCCGCGCCTGGTTCGCCATGGGCCGCGACCGCTATCTGCCGGGCTGGTTCGGCGCGGTTCACCCGAAATACCACACGCCCTACCGCGCGATCATCTTCCTTGTGCCGATCGCGCTGATCTTTGCGCTTGGCGCGCCGCTCGATCAGGTCGTGACCTTCTCGATCCTGTCGGGACTGCTGGAATATACGTTCATGCCGCTGAACATCATCTTGTTCCGCCGCAAATGGCCGCTGCATTCGATCAAGCGCGGCTATGAACATCCGTTCCATCCGGTGCCGGCCTATGTGCTCTTGGGCCTGTGCGGCATCACCTATTTCGCGGTGTTCCTCGGCTATGGCACCCAGCTTGTCGCGATGATCGTCTTCTACATCGTCGTCTCGCTGTGGTTCCACTTCTGGCGCTACCGCTTCGTGAACCGGGGCGCGCAGTTCACCATGCCCTGGCCGAAACCGCAGGGCTACTGAGATGCTATGGCTTGCCATAGCTTTGGGCGGGGGGCTGGTCTGGCTGGCCCTTCGCCTGCAACGCGAAGACAAGGCGCGCCGCGTGGCCCGCAAAAGCTGGCTCGACCGGATCGCCTTGGACAATGACCGCCGCATCGTCGCCGCATCGGGTTTTCCCCGGGCGAGCGGCGAGCGCGAGGGGGTCACCGTCGATCTGCAAGCGGTGCCCGACATGCTGAGCTATCGCAAGTTGCCCGCGCTTTGGCTGCTTGTGACGCTGCCCGAAAGCCTGCCCCTGCGCCAAAGGCTCAATCTGATGATCCGCCCCAGCGGCACCGAGGCGTTTTCGCATTTCGGCGAACTGCCCCATCAGACGCACCTGCCGGACAGCTTTCCGCCCCATGCCGCGCTGCGCAGCGAAGAGCCGCTCGACCCGGATGAGGCCGCGCTTCTGGCCCGCCATCTCGCGCTTTTCGCCGATCCGCGCGTGAAAGAGCTGGTGGTCTCGCCCAAGGGGCTGCGCATCACCTGGCTTGCCGAAGAGGCCAATCGCGGCCGCTATCTGCTGTTTCGCGATGCCGAAATCGGGCGCGAGGCGCTTGATCCGGCATCCCTCGATCCCTTGCTCACCCATCTTCACGCGCTGCGCCGCGATATTCTGGAGGCCGCCGCATGAAAACGCCGCCGAACCCCTATCTGGTGCTGGCCGCCTCGATTGTGCTGCCCGGCTCGGGACAGGTCTTAAACCGAGAGCCCGTGCGCGGGCTGATCTTTCTCTTCTTCCTGTGCCTGCTCGGCGGCTTCACCCTGATGACCGCCGCGCCGGATGTCTCCTTCATCGGCAAATTCGCCGGCGGCTTCTTCGTCTGGGCCATGGCGATTTTCGACGCCTATAAGCGCGCCCGCATCCGCTATGAAAAATGGCAATGGGCGGCGCGCCACGCCGCCTGACGCCTGCTCCTGATCCCGGGCGCGAATGCCGGGCGCTTACTGCGCCGCAGCCGCGATGATCTCTTTCAGCCGGTCCTCGGCGCGTTTGGGCAGACCTTCGGGTAGGGGGCCGATCTCTTCCGCGCCGACCTGCACCAGCATCACCATGCCCATCGCATAATGGGGCGAGCATTTGATGCCGTAAGTGCCGGGCACCTCGAAACTGACCTCGAAATCTTGGTTGATCTTGCTTTTGAAGGCGGTCGCGCCTTCGGGCAACATGCCCTCGATGGTCGCGGCATTATGGCCGGGCTGGCTCGAGAGGAACTTCACGCTGTCGCCGGGCTGGATGCGCAGGAATTGCGGCTCGTAAATCATCGAGCCCTGTTCATTGCGGTTCAGCATCTTGACCTCATGGACCTCGGCGAAGGCCGGGGCGGTCATCAGCGCGAACGCGAAAAAGGCATATTTCATCGGTCGTTCTCCAGAATATGAAAGCGGTAAAGCAGGCTTTGGTCGCGCGGATCGGTGAGACACGAGGCCGCGACACGGAAGGTCGAGGACAAAAGCTCGGGCGAGATCACCTCGGCGGGCCGCCCGCAGGCGATCAGCCGTCCGCCCTGCATGACCCCGACCCGGTCGCAGCCCATCGCCTGATTGAGATCGTGCAGCGCCATCACCACGGTCATCTCTAGCCCGCCGACCAGCCACAGCAGCGAGAGCTGATGGTGGATATCCAGATGGTTCGTCGGCTCATCGAGGATCAACAGCTCGGGCGATTGCGCCAAAGCCTTGGCGATCTGGACGCGCTGACGCTCTCCGCCCGAGAGCGAGGGCCAAAGCTGATCGGCCAGATGGGTGATCTCAACCGCCTCGAGCGCGGCCGCGACGATCTGGCGGTCCTGCGCGCCAAAGGGCGAAAAGGCCGAGAGCCAGGGCGTGCGGCCCAGTTCGACCGCATCGCGCACGCTCAGGGTTTCGGCGGTGTCGACATGCTGCGAGACCAACGCGATCTTGCGGGCAATGTCGCGCCGCGCCATCTGGCCAAGCGGTGTGCCGTTCAGCCGGACCTGCCCCTCGGCGCGCGGCAAAAGCCCCGCGATCAGCCGCAGCAGCGTCGATTTTCCCGAGCCATTCGGCCCGATCAGGCCAAAGGTCTCGCCCGGTTCAAGCGCCAGATCGACGCCCGAGACAATCGACCGCCCGGCGCTGCGCCATCCGAGACCCTGTGCTTCGATTTTCATCGCGCGCCCCTCACATCCGCACCCGGTTGCGCACAAGGATCAGCGCAAAACCCGGCGCGCCAACCAAAGCAGTGACGACGCCAATCGGCACGACCTGACCCGCGATCAGGCTGCGCGAGACGATATCCGCCGCGATCATGAAGACCGCGCCGGTCAGCGCGGTTGCCGGGATCAGGCGGAAATGGCGCACGCCGACCAGAAAGCGGACCGCATGGGGGATGACCAGCCCGACAAAGCCGATCGCGCCGACAAGGCTGACCATGACCGCCGTCATCAGCGTGACCGCGCCGATCAGCACCAGCTGCACGCGGCGCACCGGCACGCCAAGGGCTGCCGCGGATTCCGAGCCGAAGGCAAAGGCATCCAGTGCGCGGGCATGGATCAGGCTGACGACAAAGCCCAAGACCGCCACCGGCACGGCCAGCGAGACATCAGGCCAGCGCACGCCCGAGAGATTGCCCAAAAGCCAGAACATGATGCCGCGTGCCTGTTCAGCATTGGCAGATTTCGCAATGAAGAACGAGGTCAGCGCATTGAAAAGCTGCGATCCCGCAATCCCGGCCAGTACCATCTGCGCAGGCCCTCCGCCTGCCGCGCGGGCCAGCAGCGCGACCAGACTGAAGGCCAGCATCGCACCGGTAAAGGCCCCGGCGGAAATGCCCAGCATCCCGCCGCCGACGCCCAGAATGGTGACCGCGACCGCGCCGGTCGAGGCGCCGGCCGAGACGCCGAGCAGATAGGGATCGGCCAAAGCGTTGCGGACCAGAGATTGCAGCACCAGCCCCGACAAAGCCAAAGCCGCGCCGCAGGCGGCGGCGACCAGGGTGCGGGGGAGGCGATAGGCCCAGATGATCCCGGCGTCGATCGGATCAAGCACATGGCTCGCCCCGAAAAGCCGCACCGCGAGAACCTCGCGCACGGTCGAGAACGGCAGAGGCGCCTCTCCGATCACCGTGCCCGAGAGAATGGCCAGCAAAAGCACCGCCAGTCCGGCCGCCGCCACCAGCGTGACCGAGACGAACAGCCTGCGCGGGCTGGCGGTCCGGCTCATTTCAGGCCGAACTGCGGCAGCGCATCCGCAAGCGTTTCAAGCGCGGAGACATTGCGGATCGAGGGATCCATCGCATGGGCATCCATCACCACGATCCGGTCATTCTTGACCGCATCCATCTCTTTGGTGACCGGATCGGATTTGAGGAAGGCGAGCTTTTTCTCGACATCATCGGCCTCGAAGCGGCGGCGGTCCATTTTGGCCACGACGATCACCGAGGGATTGGCGCGGGCAATGGTCTCCCAGCTCACCACCGGCCATTCCTCGTCGCTTTCGACGACATTACGCAGGCCAAGCGCCTCCATCATGTAAGCGGGCGGGCCTTTGCGACCGGCGACATAGGGGTCGATGTCCATTTCCGCCGACGAGAACCAGAAGACCGCCGAGCTGTCTTTCAGATCGAGCGCCTTGGCCTTGGCAATCGCAGCCTCTTCGCGGCCCTTGAGCCCCTCGACCAGCGCCGTGCCGCGCTCGGGCACGTCAAAGATCTCGGACAGCTCGGTCACGCCCTGATAGATTGGCGCCATCGAAAACATCTCGGTCCGGGTGCCGTCCGAGCCGACGGTGTTGTCCTTGCCGGTGCAATCCGAGGGCAGGATATAGGTCGGAATGCCGAGATCGCCGAACTGCTCGCGCGTCGCCACGATACCCTGCGGGCCGATATGCCATTCATATTGGATCGCGACGAGACCCGGACGCTTGGCGACCACGCTTTCAAAGCTCGGATCATTGTCGGCAAGACGCTCGATCTTGGCATTGGCCTCTTTGAACTCGGGCAGGACTTCGGTGAACCAGACCGAGGTCCCGGTGACCTTCTCGGCAAGACCCAGCGAATAGAGCACTTCGGTCGCGGCCTGACCGACGCTGACGACGCTGTCGGGCGCCTTGTCAAAGCGGACATCGACGCCGCAATTGCGCAGCTCAAGCGGATATTTGGTTTCGGCAAAGGCGGGCGCGGCACAGGCCACCGACACCAGCAGCGCCGCGAAAAGCGATTTAGATTGCATGAGACTCTCCGGTCATGGATGCGACCGAAGACCGGAGGGAAGGCACGGCAAGCCCAAAGGGCCGCCTGCGGAATCTCATTGGCCCAAAGGCCCAGCACAGAGGTTTCATCCGACACCTTCCCGGACACCCCGCCCGGGTCGCTAAAGTTACACCTGTCGGCAGGTCTCCTGACTGACGGGTCACAAGCCGCTGCAACCTTCCCATGACCTGCGTCACAGTGGTCTTGTGCAGGGCCTCGCCGCCTACAGTTGCGGGGGCAGTTCCGGTTCACGGGGGTAAGCCCGTGACGGATTCCCTTTCAATTCCTTACGGAAACCGACGCCCTTCCGTAGCGATGCTATCCCGGCTGCGCAAGTCAGCAAAACGACGGCAAAAGCGCGCAGGCTTTAGCTTGCGTTCGGGCCGCTCTCCTCGGTCTCGAATTCGAAAATCGCCACGCTGCGCTCGCGCTCATTGACGCGCAGGCGGCGGTTGACCGGGGCATGGGCGCGGGCCGAGCAATCGGGCCGCTCGCAGAGATAGCAGTTCAGCCCAATATCGACCGGGCGGCTATGGGCGAGATCAATGCCATCGGCATAGACCAGCCGCGGCGCGTAAGCGATGTCACAGCCGAGCCCGATCGCCAGCCGTTGCGCGGGCGCGCTATAGGTGCCGCCCGCGCGGGTGACGGTGCGCACGATCGAGAAATAGGTCGCGCCCTCGGGCATCCGGATGACCTGCGTCTGGACGCGGTCGGGGCGCTCGAAGGCGGAATGGATATTCCACAAGGGACAGGTGCCGCCGAAGCGCGAGAAGGGAAAGCGCCCGGCGCTGAAGCGTTTCGAGACATTGCCCGCCCGGTCCACGCGCACGAAAAAGAACGGAATGCCGCGCGCGCCATCGCGTTGCAGCGTCGACATGCGATGGGCGGTCTGCTCGAAACTCGTGTCGAATTTATAGCTCAGGGCCTCGACATCATAGCGCTCGGCCTCGCAGGCGGCGAGAAAGCGGCGATAGGGCATGATCAGCGCGGCGGCGAAGTAATTGCCAAGGCTGACCCGCAAAAGCGCGCGCGCGGCGGCATCGTCAAGCCCGGCCTCATCGACCAGCCGCGCGATCAAATCGCCATGCTCCAGCGTCGCCAGCACCGTGCCGATCTGGAAGCGGCGGCTCGATTGACGCAAAAGCTCGGAGAGCAGCAGCTCGCGGCGGTGCAGATCGAAGCGGCGCAGCTGGCTGCCCATCACCCGCGAGGGCACGATGCGCGCGCGAATGCCCTGCGCGGTCAGCCGGGCGGTCAGCGCAGCATGGGGCTCGTTGCGGTGCAGCGCCAGCTCTTCGGCCAAAGCCTCGGCGGCATGATCGAGCACATCGACATGATTGCGCCGCTCGTAGAACCAGCGCCGCACCATATCGACCGGGCGGGTCGGATCGGCCAAAGCCTCGACCTTGTCGCGGTCGGTCAGCGGGTTGAGATCGGCCTGTTCGCGCAAAAGCGTTTCGCGGTGATTGTCATGAAGCCGCACGAAAGCCGCCGCAAGGCGCGGCGAGGCCTGAAGCACCGCCGCGATCTCGGCGCGCGGCAGGCTCGCCAGACCCAGCGCCGAATCCTTCAGCGCGGCCGAGAAATCGGCGGCAAGCTGGGTGTCGGTCGAGGGCGCAAGCTCGGAGATATTGAAATCATAGACCTCGGCGATCTTCATCAAAAGCCGCGCCGAGGCCGGGCGCTGATCGGCTTCGATCAGGGTGATATAGCTCGGCGAGATCCCAAGTTCGCTCGCCATTTGCGCCTGCGTCAGCCCCAAAGACTGGCGCAAAACCCGAAGCCTTTGGCCGATTATCAGCTTCTCGCCGCGCTGACTCATCTTACAAACCTTACATAACCGCGCTCTGACGCGTGACACTACACACGATAGCACCCGGTTATTTCAAGAGAATAATGCGAAGTCAAAGTGACATTACTAAGGTGACATCATGATCTGAATCACCGGATCTGAACCGTCGGAGGATGACATGCCGCTTGACCGCTCTGCCCAGACCAGCCTGCCCATCGTCTTGCGCGCCGCTCCGGAAGCGGGGCGGGTGCTGACACCCGAGGCGCTGGCTTTTGTCGGCACGCTGCAAGCCCGTTTCGGGCTGCGCCTGCACGCTATGATGATTGCCCGCGCCCGCCATCAAGAGCGCATCGACCGGGGCGAGCTGCCCGATTACCTCAGCGAAACCACCTCGATCCGTCAGGGCATCTGGGAGGCCGCGCCCGCGCCGCTGGCCCTGCGCGACCGCCGGGTCGAGATCCTGTGCCCGGTCGATCGCAAAAGCCTTGCTGCGGGGCTCGGCTCGGGCGCGAAGGTGATGATCGCCGATTTCGAGGATACGACCTCGCCGGGCTTTGCCAATATCGTCACCGGACATGCCAATCTGATCGACCTGCGCGACGGCGCGCTGCATCCCGCCGAGGACAGCCCCGCAGGAACGGAAACGCCCGCGCTCATCATCCGCCCGCGCGGCCTTCACCTCAACGAAGCCAACATTCTCGCCGGGGGTCAGCCGATCTCGGCGGCGCTCTTCGACTTTGGCCTGTCGCTTTACCACTGCGGGCGGGCGCTGGCCGAGCGCGGGCAGGGGCCGTTCTACTATCTGCCGAAGCTTCAAGGCCAAGACGAGGCGCGGTTCTGGAATGATGTCTTCCTGTTCGCGCAGGAAGAGATCGGCCTTGCCCCCGGCACCATCCGCGCCACGGTCATCATCGAGACCCTGCAAGCCGCCTTTGAGACCGACGAGATCGTCTGGCAGCTCAAGGATCATATCGCCGGGCTCTGCTGCGGAGCGCGCGACTTTACCTTCAGCTATATCAAGACCTTGCGCAATCACGCGGCCTATGTCCTGCCCGACCGCGACGCGCTGCACATGGAAAGCGCCTTTCTGGCCGCCTATACGGCACGGGTGGTCAAGGTCTGCCACCGGCGCGGCATCCATGCCATCGGCGGCATGTCGGCGGCGCTGCCGGTCGCCAATGACACTGATGCCAATCGCCATGCCTTCGATCTGGTCCGCCATGACAAAGAGCGCGAGGTCAGCATGGGCTTTGATGGCTGCTGGGTCGCGCATCCCGGGCTGGTCGCCGTCGCGCAAGAGGTCTTTGACCGCCAGATGCCGCGCGCCAATCAGATCAGCCGCCCGCGTCAGGAATGGCGGATCGAGCCCGCCATGCTCTTGCGCCCGCATCAGGGCCAGATCACCTTGCGCGGGGTTCAGGCCAATATCGCGATTGCGATGGAATATCTCTCGAACTGGCTGATGGGGCGCGGCACGGTGCCGATTGCGCATCTGCTCGAAGATGCCGCCACCGCCGAGACCAGCCGTGCGCAGCTCTGGCAATGGGTCCATCATCGCGCGCCGGTCGAGTTCTCGGATGGCGAAGAACGGCTTCTGACCGCCGATTGGCTGGGCGAGCTTATTCAGGCCGAGATCGTCCGCATTCTCGACCGGATCGGCCCCAATGCCTTCCACCGCGGCCATTACGCCCCGGCGGCCCGGCTGGTCCATGAGGCCGCCACCGCGCGGCTTTTGCCCGAATTCATCACGCTTGCCGCCTATGACCTGCTGAATGCGCTCGACTGATGGACCCGGTCACTACGCTTTCGCCCTTTGGCGGCCCGCTTCCCGAACCTCAACCCGAACCACTGCCGCGCGCTGTACCCGCGCCGCAGGACAAAACCCAACAGATTGAACGTGAAAGGAAACATCATGACCAAACGAAAGACTTTTTCGGAGATCCATGGCGAGCTCCTGTCCCGCTACCCCTCCGGTCAGGCGCCGGGCGGGGTTTCGGTTGACGCGATTGCGCAGCTGCGCCTGCAAAGCCCCTACGACACCCATCTCGATATTGCCCGCGACATGGCGGCGGTGATGCGCGCCGATATGGCCGCTTACGACGCGGATAGCGCACAATTCACCCAATCGCTTGGCTGCTGGTCGGGCTTTCACGCCCAGCAGATGATCAAATCGGTCAAGCGCCTGCGCGGCACGGTCAAGGGCACCTATGTCTATCTCTCGGGCTGGATGGTCGCCGGTCTGCGCAACCGCTGGGGCCATCTGCCTGACCAATCGATGCATGAAAAAACCGCCGTCGCCGATCTGATCAACGAGATCTATGTCTCGCTGCGTCAGGCCGATGAGGTCGCGCTGAACGATCTTTTCAAGGATCTCAAGGCCGCGAAAACCGACGAGGCGCGCCGCGCCGCGATCGAGGCCATCGATAGCTTCGAAAGCCATGTCGTGCCGATCATCGCCGATATCGACGCGGGCTTTGGCAATGAACATGCGACCTATCTGCTCGCGAAAGAGCTGATCAAGGCGGGGGCCTCGGCGCTCCAGATCGAGAACCAGGTCTCGGATGCCAAGCAATGCGGCCATCAGGACGGCAAGGTCACCGTGCCGCGCGAAGATTTCATCGAGAAACTCCGCGCCTGCCGTCTGGCCTTTGAAGAGCTCGGCGTCGATCATGGCGTCATCGTCGCGCGCACCGACAGCCTTGGCGCCGGTCTGACCCAGAAAGTGCCGGTCAGCCAGAAGCCGGGCGATCACGCCGCCGAATATCTCAAATGGCTGAAGACCGAGCAGATCACCGAGGCCAATCCGATCCGCGAGGGCGAACTTGCGCTCTATCAGGGCGGCGAATTCGTCAAGCCGGTGCGCCTGCCGAACGGGCTCTTCCCCTTCATCGAAGGCACCGGCCGCGCCCGGGTGATCGAGGATTGCGTGGCCTCGCTGCGCGATGGCGGCGCGGATCTCCTGTGGATCGAAACCGACACGCCGAATGTCGATGAGATCGCCAGCATGGTGAATGAAATCCGCAAGGAGGTGCCGAAAGCCAAGCTGACCTATAACAACTCGCCGAGCTTCAACTGGACGCTCAACCTGCGCAAACAGGTGCGCACACAATGGCTGGCCGAGGGCAAGATCAGCGCGCGCGATTACCCCGAGGGCAATGAGCTGATGAAGGCCGATTACGACGCGACGGATCTCGGCCGCGAGGCAGATGCGCGTCTGCAACGCTTCCAGACCGATATTTCGGCGCGCGCGGGGGTCTTCCACAACCTCATCACGTTGCCGACCTTCCACCTCACCGCGAAATCGGTCGATGAACTCAGCCGCGGCTATTTCGGCGAGGACAAGATGCTGGCCTATGTGAAGACGGTCCAGCGCGAGGAAATCCGGCGCGGCATCTCGGCGGTCAAGCACCAGCACGAGGTCGGCTCGGATCTGGGCGACACGTTCAAGGAAATGGTCGCGGGCGAGCGCGCGCTGAAAGCGGGCGGCCATGCCAATACGATGAACCAATTCGCGGCGGAATAAGCCGCGCCCCGGATAGGGGGCCGGGGTTTCCTTGGGAATCGCGGTAAACCGGCCCTCTCTGCGCCGTCCCTTCCGGGGGCGGCGCATCTGTTTTCGCCGTCCTGCCCGCGCCGGTTAGTCGAAGAGCGCGGCGCCGGGATGGAGCGACCAGCGCCGCCCGTCATGGCTCAGCCGCGTGCGCGACAGGGGCTTGACGCTGACCCGCGCGGCGGCGCTCAGGGGCGCGTCGAGCACCGACAGGACCAGCGCCTGAATCGGGCCGGGATGGGTAATGGCGATCAGCTCTCCGCTTTCGGGCGTCAGGGCGTCAAGCCAGCCGGTCACCCGCGCGGCCATCTGCGCGAAGCTTTCGCCCCCATGCGGCGCGGCGGTGGGATCGCCCAGCCAGGCCGCGAAATCGGCGGGGGCTTCGGCCAGCAGATCGGCGGGCGCGCGCCCGGCCCAGGCGCCGAAATCGGTCTCGGCCAAAGCAGGGACCAGCACGCCCTGACAGCCAAGCGCCTGCGCGGTGTCGCGCGCGCGCCGCAGGGGCGAGATCAGGCAGAGGTCCGCCCCGGCAAGCGGGGTCAGCTTGTCCAGCGCAGGCCGAGAGGCTGGCTGATCGGCGGGGAAAGCCGTGCCGTCAGGGGGCGCGGCGCAAATCAGGGAAAGTCGGATCGTCATCAGTTGAGCTTCGGACATTGGGGTTAGGTCAGGCAAGTTCTCTTTGACATTGCCACATTGCAGGCGCAGCATCTTCGAGATTGTCCTGACGGTGGAAGCCGGTGTGAATCCGGCGCGGTCGCGCCACTGTAACCGCGAAAGCCTCGCGGAAGTCAGACCCCTGTTCATGGCAAGCAGAAATCCACGCCGGACGCGTATCCGAAGGAGAGAAATTATGGCTATGTCTGCCGTCGCCCCCGACTTTCAGGTCGAGCCGATCCCGCTGAGCAAATGGGCGCCTTGGGCGATCTTTGCGGGCGTGATCATGCTGCTCGCCATGTATTTCGTCACCACCGAGCAAGGCGCGGTGGCATTGTTCGACGGCATGTATGTGCATGAATTCGTGCATGATGCCCGTCACCTCCTCGGCTTCCCCTGCCACTGAGGGGATCTGACATGACTGGACGTTATTTGCTGCTCGGCATGATTGCCGGGCTGATCGCTGGCCTATTGGCGTTTGGCGTGGGCCGCGTCTGGGGCGAGCCCCCGGTTGCCGCCGCCATTGCCATCGAAGAGGCGAATTCCGCCGCTGAAGCCGAGGCCGATCACGCCGCCACCCATGAGGCCGCGACCCATGAACATGGCACGACCGACGCGGGTTCGACCGTGGTCGCATCAAGCGAATCTGCGGCGCCTGCCGGGCATTCGCATGGCGGCGACGAAGAGGCGCTGGTGTCGCGCGAGACTCAGGCGGGCTTTGGCCTGCTGACCGGGATGCTGGTCTTTGGCGCGGGGCTTGGCGGCATCTTCGGTCTGGCCTTCGCGCTGATCGAGGGGCGTTTCTCGCATCTCTCGGCACAGGCGACCTCGGCGATCATGGCCGGGCTTGGCTATGTCATGGTCATCATCGTGCCGCAGCTCAAATACCCGGCCAACCCGCCCGCGGTCGGCCACGGCGAGACCATCGGAATGCGCACGCAGCTTTATTTCGCGATGCTGCTTTTGTCGATCATCGCCATGGTGATCGCGGTCGCAATCGCGCGCAGCAGCACCAACCGCTGGCAGTCGGGCATCATCGCCACCATCGCCTATCTTGGGCTGGTCACGGCGGCGGGCTTTGTGCTGCCCACGATCAACGAAGTTCCTGCGGATTTCCCGGGCGATCTGCTTTGGCACTTCCGCACGGTCTCGCTGGTGATCGAGGCGGTGCTCTGGGGCGGCATCGGGCTGATCTTCGGCTGGCTGGTCCAGCGTTCGTGGAACCACACGCCGGCCCATCGCACGCGGCTCGCTTAAGACGCCCCCTTAACACGCAGCGATCCTGACACATCTGACGCGCCGGCCCTCCCGTCGGCGCGTTTTTCTGTCAGGCCCCGCTGGAATAGGGCGCGAACCGTGCATCGGTCGGGCTGACATCCAGCGCGCGGCCCAGCATCGGAAAGGCGCGCTGCGGACAGGCGGGCCGCTCGCAGACCTTGCAGCCCGGGCCGATCCGCGTCGCAAGACCCGGATCGTGCAGATCGAGCCCGCGCGCATAGACCAGCCGCTCGGCATGGGCGAGATCACAACCGACCGCGACCGTGAAGGTCTTTTCCAAGGCGGCAAACCCGCCCTGACCGTGCCGCACCAGCCGCGCAATCCACAGATAACTGCGCCCGTCGGGCATTTGCGCGACCTGCCGCACGATTTCTCCGGGGCGCGAGAACGCCTCGTAGATATTCCACAGCGGGCAGGACCCGCCGATCCGCGAAAAGTGGAAATCGGTGGCGGACTGCCGCTTCGAGATATTCCCGGCGCGGTCGGTGCGGATGAAGAAAAACGGCACGCCGCGCGCCTCGGGGCGTTGCAGGGTCGAGAGCCGGTGACAGGTGGTCTCGAACCCCACGCCAAAGCGACGCCCGAGCAGGTCGATGTCATAGCCAAGCGCCTCGGCCGTCGCCAGAAACAGCCGGTAGGGCAGCAGCAGCGCGCCCGCGAAATAGTTCGCAAGCCCAATGCGCAGCAAGGCGCGGGCATCGGGGCCGAGCCCCGGCTCATCCGAGAGCCGCCGGATCAGCTCATCCTGTTCGAGAAAGGCCAGCTGGGTCGCGATCTGATAGGCCTGCTGGCCCTCGCTCAGATGAGCGGCGAGATGCAAGAGCCGCGCCGCCGGGTCAAAGTGGCGCAGACTGCCGCTTTCGGGCGCAAGCGCAATGCGGATGCCATGCCGCCCCGCCAGCCGGTCGATCAGCCCCGGCGTCATGCGACCGGGCGGCAGGGCCGCGCCGATGGCCTCGGCGGCCTCGTCGAGCTCGGGGATGTAATTGCGCCGCTCGTAAAACCAGTCGCGCACCGATTCAAACGCCGCCGGAGAGGCCGCGCTGTCGCGGTTGTCGAGCCGCCCGGCCAGAAGATCGGCGCGCTCTGCCGTATCGCGCAGACGCCGCTGCATCGCGACAATCGCGCGAGCGACGGCGGGCATATTGGCGGCGAGCTCGCGCACCTCGGCCAAAGACGCCCCCGCGCCCTGATCGGCCAAGGCGCCGCGCAGCTCGGTGATGAGCCGCCCCTCATCGGCATCGGAAAAGAGCTGCACATCCAGCCCGAAGGCCTGATTGAGCTTCAAAAGCACCGGCACGGTCAGCGGACGCTGGTTCTGCTCGATCTGGTTGAGATAGCTCGGCGAGATCTCGAGCGCGCGGGCCAGCGCCGCCTGAGTGAGCCCGCGTTCCTCGCGCAAGCGGCGCAGGCGCACGCCCATGAATGTCTTTGCCATCTTCGCAACCTTTGCAATTTGCAAGAATGACCTTCGCAGATCACCGCTTTTTCAGGAGTTTATCGCGGTATCCCGGATGTGAATAGATGGGATTGCCAATCTTGCGAAGGGCAATCGACATGACCGCACCTGCCACGACCACCCTGACCGAAGTGATCTTTCCCGAACAGGCGAACCATTACGGGACGCTCTTTGGCGGCAATGCCTTGGCGCTGATGGCCAAGGCGGCCTTTATCGCCGCCTCGCGTCATGCCCGGACCGCAGTGGTCATGGCGCGCTCGGAGCGGGTCGATTTCGGCGCCCCGATTGCGGTCGGCGCGCTCTTGGAGCTCGAGGCCAGGGTCATCCGCACCGGGCGCAGCTCGATGACCGTCGAGGTCGTGGGGCAGGCAGCACCGCTGAGCTCTGCGACCCGGCGCGAGGTCCTGCGCGGGCGCTTCGAGATGGTGGCGGTCGATGACAAAGGCCGCCCGCAGGCGCTGACGCCCGCCCCCTTCGCCACACCGATCTGAACAAAGGAAAGCGAAATGACCATTCACGACAAGATCTCTGCCGCAACCGTCCTGCATGATCTGCGCAGCTACAAATCCGCCGAACATCTGCCGCGCGAGGACCAGCTCGCCTGGAAAATCGCCGAGGTCGCCGCCGATCCGGTCGAGGTTCTGCCCGAAGTGACCGAGATGATCGTGAACCGCATCATCGACAATGCGGCGGTGGCGGCGGCATCCCTGGCGCGGCGTCCGGTCGCCTCGGCGCGCGCACAGGCGCTGTGCCATCCCTATCAGCGCGGCGCGACGGTCTTTGGCATGTCGGATGCGACCCGCGTCAGCCCGGAATGGGCGGCCTGGGCCAATGGCACGGCGGTGCGCGAGCTGGATTTCCACGACACCTTCCTCGCCGCCGATTACAGCCATCCCGGCGACAATATCCCGCCGCTGCTGGCGGTGGCCCAGCATTGCGTGCTCTCGGGCCGCGATCTGATCCGGGGGCTCGCGACGGGCTATGAGATTCAGGTCAATCTGGTCAAAGGCATCTGCCTGCACGAGCACAAGATCGACCATATCGCCCATCTCGGGCCGTCAGCCGCTGCCGGGATTGGCACGGCGCTGAAACTCCCGACCGAGGTGATTTATCAGGCGATCCAGCAGGCTTTGCATGTCACCACGACGACGCGCCAAAGCCGCAAGGGCGAGATTTCCTCGTGGAAGGCCTTTGCCCCGGCCTTTGCGGGCAAAATGGCGATCGAGGCGGTGGACCGCGTCATGCGCGGCGAGGGCGCGCCGTCGCCCGCATGGGAAGGCGAGGACGGCTTTATCGCTTGGCTGCTGTCGGGCCCCGAGGCGCGCTATCAGGTGCCCTTGCCCGCCAAGGGTCAGGCCAAACGCGCGATCCTTGACACCTATACCAAGGAGCATTCGGCGGAATATCAGTCGCAGGCGCTGATTGATCTGGCGCGGCGCATGGGGCCACGGATCGGTGATCTGAGCCAGATCGACAGCATCATCATCCACACCTCGCATCACACCCATTACGTCATCGGGACCGGGGCGAAAGACCCGCAGAAGATGGACCCGAAGGCCTCGCGCGAGACTTTGGACCATTCGATCATGTATATTTTCGCGGTCGCGCTGGAAGACGGCGGCTGGCATCACGAGAAAAGCTATGCCCCCGAGCGCGCCAACCGCCCCGAGACCGTGGCGCTCTGGCACAAGATCTCGACCGTCGAGGACGGCGAATGGACGCGCCGCTATCACGCCCGCGATCCCAAGGAGAAAGCCTTTGGCGGTCGGGTCGAGGTGCGGCTGAAGGATGGCCGCGTCATCAGCGACGAGCTTGCCTTGGCCGATGCCCATCCCGATGGCGCGCGCCCTTTTGTCCGCGCCAATTACGTCCAGAAATTCCTGACGCTCTCGGAAGGGATCATCACCCCCGAAGAGCAGCGCCGCTTCCTCAATGCCGCCGAAAACCTGAGCGATCTGGGGCGCGGCGATCTGGGGCAGCTCAATTTCACCGTCTCGCCGGATCGTCTTGGCGCACCGCGCCCGACGGGCATCTTTGACTGGTCATAAGGGGAAGAACATGTCGGAACCTGTTAGAAAACCAAAGAAATCCGTGGCGCTTTCGGGCGTGGTGGCCGGGAATACAGCGCTCTGCAGCGTCGGCCAGACCGGGAATGACCTGCATTATCGCGGCTATGACATCCTCGAGATTGCCGAGGCCTGCGAATACGAGGAAATCGCCCATCTGCTGATCCATGGCGCGCTGCCCTCTGGCGCGGAGCTGCGCGCCTATAAGGCCAAGCTGCGCGGTCTGCGCGGCCTGCCTTTGGCGGTGCGCCAGACGCTCGAGGCGATCCCGGCCTCGGCGCATCCGATGGATGTGCTGCGCTCGGGCGTCTCGGCGATGGGCTGCGTGCTGCCGGAAGCGGCGGATCATAACACGCCCGGCGCGCGCGACATCATCGACCGGCTGATCGCCTCGCAGGGCTCGATGCTGCTCTACTGGTATCACTTCGCCCAGAATGGCCGCCGTATCGAGGTCGAGAGCTCCGAGGACAGCATCGCCGGCCACTTCCTGCACCTTCTGCACGGTGCCCCGCCCTCGGCGGGCGAGGTGCGGGCGATGCAGACCACGCTGAACCTTTACGCCGAGCATGAATTCAACGCCTCGACCTTCACCGCGCGGATCATCGCGGGAACGGGCTCGGATGTCTATTCGACGGTCGCAGGCGCAATCGGAGCGCTGCGCGGCGCCAAACATGGCGGCGCCAATGAGGTCGCTTTCGAGATCCAGAAACGCTATGCGACCCCCGACGAGGCCGAGGCCGATATTCGCGCCCGCGTCGCCGCGAAAGAGGTGGTGATCGGCTTTGGCCATCCGGTCTATACGATCTCGGATCCGCGCAATGTCGTCATCAAGCGGGTCGCACGCCAGTTGGCCGAGGCGCAAAACAGCACCAAGATGTTCGAGATCGCCGCCCGGATCGAAACGGTCATGGCCGATGCCAAGGGCATGTTCCCGAACCTCGACTGGTTCTCGGCGGTGTCCTATCATCTGCTGGGCGTGCCGACCGCAATGTTCACGCCGCTCTTCGTGATCGCGCGAACGGCGGGCTGGGGCGCTCATGTGATCGAGCAGCGTATCGACAACAAGATCATCCGGCCCTCGGCCAATTACATCGGCCCCGAGAACCGCGATTTTCAGCCGATCGACCTGCGCGACCGCCTCATTGCTACCGCAGCGGAGTAAGCCATGCCCTATCTGATCGGAAACGACCTGCCCGAGGCCCCTGCGGGGGCCCGGTTCCGCGCGGCTTTGGCCCGGCCGGGCATTCTGGAACTGCCCGGCGCGCAAAACGGCATGGCCGCGCTTCAGGCGAAGGCGGCGGGGTTTCAGGCGCTCTATCTCTCGGGCGCGGCGATGACGGCCAGCATGGGCTTGCCCGATCTCGGCATCATCACCGTCGATGAGGTCGCTTTCTTCATCCGCCAGATCGCGCGGGCGAGCGGGCTGCCGCTGCTCGTCGATGGCGATACCGGCTATGGCGAGGCGCTCAATGTCATGCATATGGTGCGGGTGTTCGAGGAGGCAGGCGCAGGCGCGGTTCACCTCGAAGACCAGCTCCTGCCCAAGAAATGCGGCCATCTGAACGACAAGAAACTGGCCAGCGCCTCGGATATGGCGGCCAAGGTTGCGGCGGCGGCACGCGCCCGGCGCGATCTGGTGGTGATCGCGCGCACCGATGCGGCGGCCTCGGAAGGCATCGAAGGCGCGGTCGCGCGCGCGAAGCTTTACGTCGAGGCGGGCGCGGATGCGATCTTCCCCGAGGCGCTGACCAGCGTCGAGATGTTTCGCGAGGTTCGCGCCGCTTTGCCCGGCGTGCGGCTCTTGGCGAATATGACCGAATTTGGCCGCACGCCCGCGCTCACCGCGCGCGAATTCGAAGAGCTTGGCTATGATATGGTGATCTGGCCGGTCTCGTCCTTGCGCGTCGCGAACAAGGCGCAGGAAAAGCTGTACGCCACGCTCAAACGCGACGGCGCGACCACCGCCATGCTGCCCGAGATGCAGACCCGGGCCGAGCTTTACGCGCTGATCGGGCTCAATGACTTCGAGGCGCTCGACGCCAGCATTGCCCGCAGCGTTTTGCCGAAACTCGGCTGATTTCCCTTTCTCCGCACCTCCCTCGCGGGGCACGCGTCGGGCCTAATGGCCCGGCGCATCTTCATCGGCGTGGTCAAGCTCGCGGTCATAGGCGGCGCGCCAGCGGGCCAGCCGTGCGTTTTCGCCCTCGCGCCGCCCCGCCTGACGCAAGGCCACGCGAAAGGCGACGCGACCCGCGCGATCTTCGGGCGGGGCAAGATCGCCGGGCTCGGCGCCGCCCGCCAAGGCCGCCCAGAGCCGCTGCTTGATCGCCAGATTGACCGGATCGCCCCAAGCCGACAGAAACGCCTGAAACGCCGCGAAAATCTCCGGATCGAAGGCGCGGTCTTCTGCCAGCGTGCCCATGATCGGGCTGGGTGGATGAAAGCCCGCGACCGGCACCAGCCCCTCGGGGATCGGCATATTCGCCGAATGGCTGCGCCGCGCGCGCAAGAGCTTGGGCAGGACATGGGTATGCGGCCCGGTCGGAGAGGTGCCGCCAGTGTCCGGCCCGCCGATCTTTTGATAGACCTCGACCCGCCCGATCCGGCTCTGCGCCACGCGATGGGGATGGGCCTTGAGGATCGCGGCCATCGCCGGATTGCCGGGCGCCATCACCGGGCGTCCGACATGGGCGCGCAGCAGCGCCAGCAGCTCGGGATCGGCGGTGCGGATGCAGAAATCGACTTGCGGCTGGTCAAGCCCCATGTCGAAAAGCACGCCCGCACGATCCTGAGCACGCAAGGCGTCATGGTCGGGGCCAAGCTCGGTCAGGACCGCGCGCTGCGTCATCGCCGCCTCGGGCGCGGGCAGGCACAGCGCCACGCCTTGCTGCCAGCGATCGGGGCGCGGGCTCAGCGCCTCCCAGGCGATGGGCGTGACCCGGTCGAGCTCCTCGAGCCGCACCCCGCCGCGCGCAGAGACCGCCGCGCAGCCCGCAAGCAGGGCAGGGGCGGGATCGCCCGCGACATGGTGAAACTCGGCAATCGCGCCGAAAGAGCCCATCGACCAGCCCGCATCCGGATCGGGCAGCGCGGCCTTCAGATGCTGGTCGAGCGTCGGTTGCGGGACGGTCATGGCAGGTCTCCGGTCAGAATATCGAGCGGCTGAAGCACCGGCCCCTCGGCGGTTTGCGCGCGATAGGCGGTGATGCCGAAGGCGCGGGCAAGGTGGGTGGGGCTTAAGACATCGAGCGGGGGGCCATCGGCGAGAATCCGGCCCTCATGCAGCAGGATCAGCCGCGAGCAATGACGCGCGGCAAGGCCCAGATCATGCAGCGAGGCCAGCACCGTCCGCCCCTCGGCGGCCAGCGCCGCGAAACAGGACATGACCCGGATCTGCGCGGCGGGATCAAGCCCGGCAATCGGCTCATCCGCGATCAGAAGGGGCGTGTCCTGCGCGAGCATCCGCGCGATCAGGACGCGCGCTTGCTCGCCGCCCGAAAGCGCGGTGGCGGGGCGATGCCGCAGGGGCTCCAGCCCCAGCGCGGCAAGGGCGCGGGAGACGGCGGGGTGTTCGCCGCGATTGCGATCACCTGCGTCGCCATGGGGCGCGCGGCCAAGCGCAACCAGCCGCGCGACCGAGACCGGCCAGGCAATCTCGCGCCCCTGCGGCATGAAGGCGGCGCGGCGCGCGCGCTCGGCTGGGCGAAGCCCGGTCAGCGAGGATCGCCCCTCATGCGCCAAAAGCCCCAAAGCGGCGCGCAAGAGTGTGGTCTTGCCCGCCCCATTCGCGCCCAGAAGGCCCACAAACTCGCCGGGCGCAAGATCGAGATCAATGCCCGCCAAGACGCCACGCCCTGCCCGGCGCAGGGACAGTTTCTTGAGGGACAGTACGCTCATGGCCCCTCGCTCCGGCTGCGCCAGATCAGATGGAGAAAGAAGGGCGCGCCGATCAAGGCGGTCAACACGCCAAGCTTGAGATCGCGGCCCGGCGCAATCACCCGCACTGCGATATCGGCCGCAAGAATGACCGCCGCGCCGCCCAAAGCCGAGGCGGGCAGCAGCCGCGCCGGGCTGGCGCCGACCGCGCGGCGCAGCAGATGGGGCACGACCAGACCGACAAAGCCGACCGCACCCGCAACGGCTGTCGCCGCGCCGACCAGCGCGGCAACGCCCAGCACCAGCCGCAGCCGCAGGGACCCAAGGCCGATCCCCATCGAGGCCGCCGCATCCTCGCCCAAGGTCAGCGCTTCGAGCCCCTTGCCGGTCGACAAAAGCAGCCCCGCGCCGATCACAAAGAAGGGCAACATGGTCCAGACATGCAGCATCGAGCGATCGGCAAGCGAGCCCATCATCCAGAAAATGATCTCATTGGCGGCGAAAGGATTGGGCGAGAGGTTCAGCACCAGCGAGGTCGCCGCCCCAGCGAGCGCCGAAATCGCGATGCCCGCAAGGATCAGCGGCAGGGCTCCGCCGCGCCCGCCCGCAAGCGTCAGGATGACCAGCACGGACAGAAGCGCCCCGGCCAAGGCCGCGACGGGCAGGCCAAGCGGCAGGGCGGCGGCAAGCCCGGTCTGGATCGCCAGAACCGCGCCCAAAGCCGCCGACGCCGAGGTGCCGATCAACCCGGGCTCGGCGAGGGGATTGCGCAGAAAGCCCTGAATCGCCGCGCCCGAGAGGCCAAGGCTTGCGCCAAGCAGCAGGCCAAGAATGGCGCGGGGCAGGCGGATTTCTTGCATGACCATACCGAGCAGCGGATCGCCCGCGCCGACCAGCGCTGCGAGCGCCGCGCCCGGCGCGACCGGCACTGTGCCGATCAGCAAGGAGGCCATGAAGAGCGCGAGGACCAGCGCGCCCAAAGCCGCCAGCACGCGGGGATAGGAAGCGGGATCTCTCATGGGCTTTCCTTTTGCTCCTTCTGCACCGCAAGGCGGGCGGCACGCAGTTTTGCGATGGCGGCGAGAACATGAGGCGTGCCGCAGACCCAATCGGGATCGGCCATAGCCGTAACGCCCGCCCGCGCGGCGAGGTCCTGCACGGCGGGGTGATCGAGAATGTCTTCCGCGCGCGAGCCGCCGCCAAAGCCCTGCCCACGGATCAAGAGATCGGGATTGGCCCGCACCAGCTGCTCAAGCGAGAGGATGCCGCCCTGCGACAGACCGGCCTCGGTCGCGATATTGTCGAGCCCCGCCGCGGCGATGATCTGCCCGGCGAGGCTTTGATCGCCCGAGGTATAGCCATTCGCGCCGTAAAGCGCCGCGCGCGGGCGGGTGGGGGCGCTGTCTTGCAAAGCCGCCAGATCGCGGTCGAATACGGCGATCATCGCCTCGGCCTCGGGCGCGCGACCCAGAGCCGCGCCCATCTTGCGGATATTGGCGCGGATCGCCTCGAAATCATCTTCCGGCGCGAATTGCTCCACCGGGATCTGCAAGCGGCGCAGCATGGCAACCGTCGCGGGCGTGGTATAGCTGCCCGCCAGCACGAGATCGGGGCGCAGCGCGGCGATCTCTTCGGCGAGGCCATGATTGACCGGATAAAGCGCCGCCTCATCCGCCATGGCCGAGCTGCGCGCATCCCGCGCCAGATAGCTCACCGAGATCAGCTGACCGGGCGCCGCCAGCATCATCGCGAGCTGATCGGTGCACAGATTCATCGATACGACGCGCCGGGGCGGCTCTGCCGCCGGAACCGCCCAAGCCGCCGGCGCCAGAAGGCCAAGGCCGAGTGCGATGCACCCAGCCAAGGTCAGCCGTCTTACCATTTCGCCTCAAGCCCGACATAGGCGGTGCGCCCCTGCGAGCGATAACCCCAAGCGTCCATGTAGTCCTTGTCGAAGAGGTTCACGACACGGGCGGTCGCGCGCAGGTTTTGGTTGATGTCATAGCCTCCGGCGAGATTGACGACGGTATAGCTTGGCAGTTCGCGCGTCGGATAGCTGCCCCAGAACTGCGTATCATAATTGCCCGCGACATGGCGCAGATCGGCGCTCAGATTGCCGCGCCCGCCGTCGAGATCATAGCTCGCGCGCAGACCGAATTCGTGACGCGGACGGCGGATCTCGACGCTGCCATCGGGGTTCTTGGCGTCAAGATAGGTGTAATTCAGCCCAAGGCGCAGCGCCTCGGTCGCCTGCAACTGTCCGGCCAGCTCGATGCCTTCGCGCGGGCTTTTGCCGTGTTGGTTGACATAGCTCGCCCGCCCGCTGCCATCGGGGGCCGCGCCATAGGCATAGGTGATCTCGTCATCCATCTTTTCGTTGAAATAGGTCAGATCAACCGTGCCGCGCCCGCCGAGCAGCTCGGCCTCGATGCCGATGTCAAAGCCGGTGTTGCGCTCGGGCTTCAGGTGCGGATTGCCGAGCGTATAGCTGTCATTGGCGAAAAGCTCGTAATAGGACGGCTTGACCAGACCGCGCCCGGCGGAGGCATGAACCCGATAGGGCGCATTCGGCACCTGCCAGGACAAAGCGAGGTTCCAGCTGGTGAAATCGTCAAAGCTCGTGAAGCGATCGTGGCGCAGCCCGGCCTGCACATCGAGCCCGTTGTCGAAGAAGCCGCGATATTCGAGCGCCACCGACGTGTTGGCGCGGCGGTAATCGGGGGCGGCGGTGTTGTCATCCTTGACCCGCTCGACCATCACATTCACCAGCTGGCGCGCTTCGGCCACCTGCTGGCCGTCGAGGCTCGCGCTCAGGCGATATTTCAACGCGCGGGTCTGGCCCCGCGTCTCGGGCCCGCCGTTCGAGCTTTGCTTGTAGACCGTGTCCTGATAGTCGAGCCGGTGCAGCACCCGCCCGTCCAGCATCGCATATTCGCCCCAGATCGAGCCCAGAGTCTCGTTGCGTGTGCTGTGCTGGTTGGGATCGTCGATCAGATAATCCATATAGCTGGTGGCGGCGTAATTTGTTGAATCGTAATCATATTTCTCTTTGGCGCGGCGCAAGGTAAAGCCAAGCTTCACCTCGTCGCTCGCCTGCCAATCGCCGGTCAGGCCAAGGGTGGCGCGGTCGATGCCGTCTTTTTCATGGCCGGTGAAAGCCTGATTATAGCCGTGATCGTCGCGCTTTGACGCCGTGAAGGCCAGCCCGCCGCGCTCTGTGCGCTGGGTGAACCAGCCCGAGACCGCATAGCCATTCCCGGCCTCGACCGCGCCGCCATAATGCGTGCCCGGCTGGCCCTGCCGCGTGATGATATTGATCACCCCCGCCGAGGCATTCGCGCCGTAATAGACCGATTGCGGCCCGCGCAGGATCTCGATCCGGTCGATATTGGCGGTCTCGAGCCCGCTCAGGATATATTCGTCATTGCCGCCGGTCGCGGGGACGCCGTCGATCAGGATCAGCGTGTGATTGGCCTCGGCGCCGCGAATGCGGACCTGCGTGAAGCTGGATCCGGTCGAGCTGACCGCCACGCCCGGGACATCGCGCAGAGCGTCCTGCACGCTGCGGATGCCGCGCCGCTCGATCTCATCGGCGGTCAGGATCGTATAGGCGCGCCCATAAGCATTGGCCGGAATCGGCGAGAGCCCGCCCGAGATCACCACCGTCTCCAGCGTGACGCGACCTGCGGTCTCATCATCCTGCGCCACGGCCGGAGTAACGGGCTGCGTGACGTCTTGTGCCATAACGGCAAGCGGCAGCAGCACCGCAGAAATTGCAAGCCAAGAGGTCTGAAGTCGGACCATATCCATGCCTTTCCAACGCAGGCGGCGCCTGCGGATCCCAGTTCGGCCTGCGGAAAGGATTGCCCCGCGCAGACCCGTGACGGTCACCGCTGCGGAAGGCCGCTTTCCATGCGCGCCCCGCGCCGGAAATGGGTGAGGGCTTGGGCAGGTCTCCTGGCTTGCGGGTCAGCGCTCGGGCCGGTCTTCCCGGGATCATCCCAGTGACATCGTCGGCCGTCGCTCGCCGCTTACAGTTGCGGGGGCAGCCGCGGATTTGCCTGATAGGCGCACCGCAGTTCCCTTTTAATCCGAGGGGCTGCCCCGGAACCAAAGCTGCCCGAGCCTTGGTCCGTCACCCCGGTTTTTGTCAAGACCATTCAACCGAGTTACGGCCTTGGTTGGGGGTGGCGCGCCTTTCAGACCCCGCCCACCTTGACTTTCGGCGCGAATCGTAACATATGAAGTTACATGAAACAGAACAGCCGCCTCTCCGCCGTCCTTCACGCCTTGCTGCATATGGCCGAGCATGACGGGCCGATGACCTCTGAAAAGCTCGGCGAATGCCTGAGCGCCAATCCGGTCGTGGTGCGCCGCACCATGGGGCTTTTGCGCGAGGCCGGGCTGGTCTCGGCCGAGCGCGGTCATGCAGGCGGTTGGCGGATCTCGGCGGATCTGGCGCAGGTTACCTTGCTCCAGCTTCATGCCGCTTTGGGCGAGCCCGCGATCTTTGCCATCGGCAATCACAGCGAGCATCCCAAATGTCTGGTCGAGCAGACCGTGAATGCCGCGCTCGATCACGCTTTCGCCGAGGCCGAGGCGCTGCTGCTCTCTCGTTTCGCCCATGTGACATTGGCCGATCTGGCCGAGGATTTCGCGCGCCGCCATCAAGAGTATCGCGCCGCCAAGGAGTGAAAGATGCAAGATGTGATCGTGATCGGGGGCAGCTACGCCGGAATGGCAGCGGCCCTGCAGCTTCTGCGTGCCCGCCGCAAGGTTCTGGTGATCGACGCCGGGCAAAGGCGCAATCGCTTCGTCAGCGCCTCGCATGGCTTTCTCGGGCAGGACGGCGTCGATCCGGCGCGGATCTGGGCCGAGGCGCGCGCGCAATTGCGGGCCTATCCGACGCTGAGCTGGGTCGAAGCGACCGCCGCAGAGGTCAGCGGAGCCAAGGATGATTTCCGCGTGACGACCACGACGGGCGAGCAGTTTGCGGGGCGGCGACTGTTGCTCGCGACCGGCGTCTCCGATGAGCTTCCCGAGATCGAGGGCCTTGCCGCGCGGTGGGGCAAGGGCGTCTTCCATTGCCCCTATTGCCACGGCTACGAGCTCGATCAGGGCCGCATCGGCGTCATTGCCACCGGCCCGATGTCGATCCATCAGGCCCAGCTTTTGCCGGAATGGGGCGAGATCACCTTCCTGACGAATGACCGGTTTTCGCCCGATGCCGATCAGCGCGCCGATCTCGCCCGCCGTGGCGTGACGCTTGAGGAAACCCCGATCGCGCGCCTGACGGGCCTCGCCGATGTCGAGCTGGCGGACGGACGGATCCTGCCTTTCGCGGGGCTTTTCACCGCCACGCGCACGAGCCCGGCCAGCCCGGTGGCCGCCGCCTTGGGATGCGCGCTGAGTGAAACCATCTTCGGCCTTCAGATCCAGACAGGCGACAGCAAGGAAACCAGCATTCCCGGCGTTTACGCCTGCGGCGATGTCGCCCGCGCGCCGCACACGGTCTCGCTGGCAGTGGGCGATGGCGCTTGGGCGGGGGCGCAGCTCCACCGCTCGCTGGTGTGGCCAGACGGCTGATCCGCACCGCGCGAAAGCACGGGTCACGCGGGTTGCGCTTTCCGTGACATAATTCGAGTTACAAACAGTTCAGGCGCAAATGAAAGATCAGCCACCCCCATTTCGACGCGGGTGGCCGATCTTGTGCCAAAGCGGGTGCCTCCGGGCTTAGGCGCCGGAATGCACCTCCAGCCGCTCTTCCTTCAGCGAAAAGGCCGCGACGAAGGCCAGCGCCGCAATTCCCGCCGCGACCAGGAACAGCACCTGGAAGGCCCCGGCATAGACATTGGCGATCAGATCTCGCGTCGCGGTCGGCAGACCCGCCGCCACTGCCGGTGAGAGCTTTTCGAGGTCGAGCCCGGCGGGCAAGGTCACGGCGCTATGCGCCACCAGCGCGGCGACAATCGCGCCATAGACCGAAATCGCAATTGAGGCCCCGCCCATCCGCGTCAGCGACACCGCTCCGGTTGCAGCCCCCGTGTCGCGGCGCAGCGCCGCATTCTGCACGCCCAAGAGCGGCACCTGCTGGCCGACACCAATCCCGATGCCGTGAAAGAGCATCAGGGGCGTGATCAGCCATAAGGTCACCGGCGGATGCAGCGCGGAAATCGCGAGCAGGCAGAGACAGCTCAACCCGCTCGACAGCATCGCGAAGGGCCGATAGCGCCCGGTGCGCGACATGATCCGCCCCGCCGTCAGCGAGCCGAGCACGATGCCTCCGGTCAGCGGCACGAACAAAAGCCCTGCCACGGTCGGCGTCAGCCCGGTCACCGATTGCAGATACAGCGCGAAATAGGTCGAAAGCCCGATCCCGATCGAGCCCGAGGCCATCGAGATCAGCAGCAGCAGATTGACGGTCTTGCTGGAAAACAGGCTCAGCGGCACGACCGGCTCTTTCGCGCGTTTCTCGACCTGCACCCAAGCGATGGCCAGCACGATCCCCGCGCCGATCACCGCCAGACCGGTTGGCGAGAACAGGCCTCCGAAAAGCTGCGAGCCATCCGCCCAGAGCACCAGACTGGCGATACAGCCCGCCAGCAGGGCCGCGCCGAGATAGTCGATTGTCGGGGTCCGCTCGGGGCGTTTGTGGGGCAGCATCATGCCCAGCCCGGTCAGCACGAGCACACCAATCGGCAGGTTGATGAGAAAGATCGAGCGCCAGCCGAACATGTCGCTCATAAAGCCGCCGAGCACCGGGCCAATCGCGCTTGCGAGCATCAGCATCAGGCTGGCATAGCTTTGATAACGCGCCCTTTCTCGGGGTTGGAACAGATCGGCGTTGATCGCGAAAATCGAGGTCACGATCCCGCCGCCGCCCAAGGCTTGCAGCAAGCGCGCTGCGATCAGCGCATCCATCGACACCGCCAGCGCGCAGATCCCCGAGCCGAGCGTGAAGATCAGAACCGCCGCCATCATCACATATTTGCGGCCGAAGAGATCGCCCAGCTTGCCATAAACCGGCATGACCGCGCTCGATCCCAGCAGATAGATCGAGCCGACCCAGCCGAAACGCTCAAGCTGGCCGAATTCGCCGACGATGGTCGGCAAAGCGGTCGCCACGATCTGATTGTCGAGCGTGGCCATGAACATCGCCGTCATCAGGAAGGCAAAGATCACCAGACGCTGGCGATGCTCGGGCGCAGTTCCAGTGCCAGCGCCAGTGCGGGTGCCGACACCGACCCCCGCTTTGTCCGCTGCCTCTGCCGCCATGGAACGGGATGTGCTGTCTGAACTGGATGTCATCGGGAATCGCTCATCGGATGCTGCGGCAATTTGCCATTTGCAGATGTATGCTCATAGCATATAACTGACAAGAGCAGATAACTCCGCCCGGAACGAGCCCCATAACATGACCGACGCCCCGCAAGACGACAGAACCATGGCCTCGGCTTCGATCGAGCGGATCGCCGATGCCATGTCGCAATGGCGGCTGGTCTTTTCGCGCCGCTATATCGGGCGCGGCGCGCTCGAAAGCGTGGCGCCGGGGCTGAAACACGCTCATCTCGATGTGCTGGAGGCGGTGCATCGGCTGTCGGGGCGTGGTGAGGCGACGGTCGGCTCGATTGCCGAGATCATCAATATCGACCCCTCGCGCTCCAGCCGGATGGTCAGCGAGCTGGTCGAGAGCGGACTTCTCAAGCGCGCGGTTTCGCAAAGCGACGGGCGGCGCGCGGTGGTCGAGCTGGGCGAGAAGACCGAGGGCTTCTTTCAGGCCAAGCGCGCGATTCAGCGCGATCTCTTGGGCAAGATTACCCGCGGCTGGACCCCTGCCGAGGTCGAGACCTTCGCCGGGCTTCTGGCGCGTTTCGTTGAGGGTCTGGAAGCGGGCACCCGCGCCGAGGTTGATCGCAGCTGACGCCCGAGGCTAGGGCGTCAATTCTCGGTGACGGACGCGGCTGACGCGTCCTCTTGCGGGGCCCGCGCGGGCTCATTGACCGGCCCATCAGCGGTCGCCACAGCCGCGACCTCGAACCGGGCGACATCGACCGCAGCCTTGCCGCCCCCTGCCCGGATTTCGTCCAGCGCGAAGGGCAAAAGCCGCGCGGCGGTGCTGCCAGCGGGCGCAGCCGCGACGCTTGCCAGTGGCTTGTCCGAGGCCAGTGCCAATAAAAGTTGCGGCTGCGGCCCGGTTTCATCCGGCGCCAGCGAGATTCCGAAGGTAAAGGTGAACGAGCCATCGGCCTCGGCGGTGACGATCTTCGAAAGATCGTAAATCCCGCCCTTAGGCGAGACCAGAAACAGCCAAAGACTGCGCCCGGCAAGATCGCGGATCCGCCCCGAAGCCTCGCCGCCGCTGGTCACGACCAGCTCGTCCAGCGAGAGCGCAGGCGGCGCGGCCTCGCGGCCCGAGAGCATATGCAGGAACTCGACCGCCGGGCATTGCGCATTCGAGACCAGCCCCTCAACCAAGGCCGGATTGCTGCTGAATTTGCCGGAATAGGCCGTTTGCAGCGCGGTGAAATCGCGCGGTCCATCGGCCAAAGTCCCGATCTTGCCCGCATCGACGCCTTTGACGATCCGCGCCGCGTAGCTGCAGGCGGGCAAGGGCTGTTCGGCCAGAAAACCGTCGCGCGAGGCCGGATCGCGCGCCGGAAGCGCGATCGTCTCGGTCGGGCTGTCCGCGCCTGCGCCCGTCGGACCCGGCGGCAGATCGGAGGGCGCCGCGCCGCGCATCGCATAGAAGCCGCCGCCCGCCGCGACCAAGGCCGCCACGATAAGCCCCGAATAAAGCATCCCGCGCGAGGTTTTCCGCTCGGCGGGGGCGGTGCCTGCCTGCTCGGCCGCGATGGTGGCGAAGGGGCTGGCCGAGGCCAGTTCTCCGCCAAGGCTGCCCGTCAAAAGACCCGAGGTGCCGGTCGTCTCGGCAGGTGCAACCGCGCCCGCTTCGCCGCTCTCCCACAGGGGCAGGCGATAGCGCGCGGGCAGATGGGTCGGATCGTCGAGGATGCGCAAAATCGCCTCCATCGACTCGGGCCGCGCCGCCGGATCGGGTTCCAGCATATGCTGAAGCAGCGGATAGATCTCATGCGGAATCCCGGTCAGATCGGGAATGCGCCGCCGCGTCTCGGAGGCCTCGACCACCGAACTGCCCATGTCCAGCGCCGTGCCGCGCACCGCCGCCGTGATCATCAGCGCGAGCCCATAGACATCGGCCTGCGGCCCGATCACGCCCCGTGCATGACCAAGCTGTTCCGGCGCGATATACTTGAATTTGCCCGCAAACCGCCCGCCGAGCCCGTCGCCAAGTTCGGTCGAGCGGGCAATGCCAAAGTCGATCAGCACCGCCTGATCAAGCTGATCGTCGCGCAAGATCACGTTGTCGGGCGAAAGGTCACGGTGGGTGATGCCGCGCGCATGGGCCTCGGCCAAACCATGACCCAGACGGCGCAACAGGATCAGCGCCTCAGCCGCCGACAGCGGTCCGCGCGATTTCACGAAATCCCACAGATGCTGGCCCTCGACATATTCCATGATGAGGCAATAGCGATCGAGCCCGCGGTCGCGCACGAAGTTGTGGTAGCGCACGATCGCATCGTCGCGCATCTGCACCAAAATCCGCGCCTCGCCCCGGAAAAGGTCGATGATCGCCTGATCGCGGGCGAGATTGGGCAGGATCACCTTCACCGCGACCGGGTCGCCGGTGAAGAGGTTCTCGCCGCGATAGACCTCGCCCATGCCGCCCGCGCTGATGGTTTCGAGAATGCGGTAATTGTCGTTGATGACCGTGCCGGGCTTGACGATCTGGGCCGGGGACTCGGGTGGCAGCTCGGGCGGATGTGCGGCAAACCGCGTGCGATCGGCCTCGGCATCCGGGGTCGGCGTGGCGGGTCCCGCGCTCGCAATCCGCGTCGGCTCCGCCGCGTCGGTGGCGGCGGGCAAGGCGATGCGGGTGCGGTCGTCATGCGACGGGTCCGGGGACGGAGGCTGTGCCGCGGGCGGGCTCGTCCCGGTCTTGGGGTCGTCTTCGGGCTGGCTCATGGCTCAGCCATATCCTCGGTCTCGGAGAGGATGCAACGCACGATCAACACCGAGACATTGTCGCGCGCGCCCCGCATCAGGGTTTGCTCGATCAATCGCGCGGCAATGAGCTGGGCGGGCTCGGCGGTCAGCATGGCCTGACGCAGATCCTCGTCGCTGTTATGTTCGGTCAGCCCATCCGAGCACAGCAGGAACAGATCGCCGCCCTCGACCACCCCGGTCACGGTTTCGGGGCGCGGGTTCATCTGGATGCCGATGGCTTTCGTGATCACATTTCGGTTGGGATAGCTGCGCGCCTCTTCCTCGGTCAGCCCGCCGCGCGCGATCAGCTGAGCGACCTCGCTGTGATCGGTGGTCAGCCGGTGCAGGATGCCTTTGCGCAGCAGATAGACCCGGCTGTCTCCGGCCCAGGTGCAGGCGAATTCCTGACCATGGATCAGCAGCGCCGCCAAGGTCGAGCCGACGGTCGCCAATTGCCGCTCGCGCGCCAGCGCCAGAATGCGCAGATTGGCGCGCTCGATCCGTTCGAGCACCCGCGCGCGCAGATCCATCGCCGAGACCGGCAGCCCGAGCGAGGCGAGCTCTTCGACAATCGTCCGGCTGGCGAGATCGCCCGCCTGATGCCCGCCCATGCCATCGGCCACAGCCCAGACCCCGGCCTCGGGGAAGGCGCCGAGGCTGTCCTCGTTATGCTCGCGCACCACGCCCCGATCCGAGGCGGCGCCGGTCTCGAACAGAAAGCCTGCCTCTTCTTCGGTCATTGGTCCTCGCTGCCTTCTGACACGGCATGTTCTCCGCTGCTGCCCGCAATCAGCCAGGCCAGAGCCTGGGCATCGGGCAGGCCCTGACAGCCCAAAATCCCCGATTGGCCCGCACGCGGATTGGCGAACCACCAATAGCTGCGCGCCGTCGCGCCGCAGACAAGATCGGTCATCCCCACCTCGCGACACAGCTCTGCGACATCGCTCGATTGCTTCATCGCCCAGAACATATGCTCATGGCGCAATGTGCCTTGCTCGGCGCCGGGGCATTGGCCAAGCCGCGCGGTCAGCGCCGCCGCCGTCTCGGGGAGCGCCAGCACCGCCTGATCGATGAGATCGCCAAGCGCCTCTTCCGCGGCAAGGTAGAACTCTTGCGAGGGAAAGATCAGTGGCAGGCCGTCCGGGGCCGAGGGCTGCAGCAGGACCAGCGGATAATGCCGCCCGACCTTGTCGCCCGACATCCGCATGGTGCCGCGCCACGCCTGCCCCTCGCCAAAGGCCGCGCCCAGCCAGAAGCGCAGCCCGCCCGGGCTGCGGGTCACGCCCTCCCAGTCCGGGCCCAAGAGATCGCGCACCTCGCCCAGGGTCGAGCCAAGCCAATCCGACAGCAACCGCGCCAGCCCGTCCGGCATCCCCGCCGAGACGAAATCGCCATGGCCGGGATGCTTGCCAAACAGCGCGACCGGCACCGGACCGGGCGGCACAAAGGCGGGCGGCTGCTCCATCAATCGATGCTCTGGGGACATTGGAAATCCCTGATTTCGGGCATGGTGAAAGGATTGGCGACCGCGTTCACGGTGAAATCATAGGTGATGTTGCGCCCGCCGATGGTGAAGGTCGCGCGCAACGTGTCGCCCATCTGCTGCTTGGAGCTCGCCGCCGCCAAAAGCTCCATGAAGGTCCAGGAACTGCCCTCGAACAGCAGCGCCGAGGGCCGGTCGAGCGAGGGCATGATCTGCAGAAGCGTCGATTTGCCCTTGCCCGGCCAAGTCACCGTCTGGGGCAAAGAGCCGGTCACGGTCTGGATCTTTTCGTCATTGATCGACAAAAGCGCCTCTTGCACGGTCGGATGAGCATCGACCTGCGCCACCGTGATCTCGACCTGCGGCTGGCTGCCCCCGCCCGCGAAGAAGGCGCGGCGGATGCGCTCGGCGCGCTCGAACTGCTTGAGCGTTGCGGCATTGAAGCGCCCGGTGATTTCCTTGTCGGCGCGATAGCTGAGCCCGCCATCGCTGCGCTCGACATAGGGTTCGAGATATTGGGTGAAATATTTGTCCATCTCGCCGCCCGGCCCGAAGAACCGCGCGAAATTGTCCATCGAGAGCGAGCGCGTCGATTTCGAGAACGGGTAGGACGAGGTGATATTGTCGCGACAGAAGAAGGTGATCTGATTGGTCAGCGCACGGTTCATCGTCTCGAGGCTCGCATCGCTCGCGCCCGAACGGAAATAGCCATCCGCATCATTCACGATCTGGGCCAAAGGCGCGGGCAGCTGCGAATTATACTGCGTCAGCGCATTCAGCAGCGTCGGCAAGGCGGCCGCTGATTGGTCGGGGCTGTGCTCGGCCAGACGCAGGTTTTCCCAGATCGCGCCGAAATTGCCGATCAGCGTGTCGATCGGACGCTTGCCGGGATCACCCTGAACCAGATCGTGCCAGCCCTTGAAGGCCTCGGAGATCTGGTCGATCGGGCGGCGGAAGCTGTAATTCTCTTCGGGCGCGGCGCCGCCTGCGCGGGTCTGGCCCTTCTTGGCCTGCCGCGCGGTCGCGTCCAGAATCATGCGTTGGATCCCGCTCGAGCGGCTTTGGAAGCGGCTGGCCAAGGCCTTGCCGACATCCTTCGCGCCGCCCTCGACCGAACCGCCCTGCCCCGGCGCGGCGGTCAGCCCGGCCAGTTGATCGGCCGAGAGATCATCCATCCCGTCGAATTCGCGCGAGAGATAGGTCTGGTCGTCCACCGCCTTGACCAGTTCGAGGATCGGCGAGGCCGAGGCCGAGGCCGCCGTGCCAAGCGCCGCATAACGCGGCTTGTCCGCGACCATCGAAGCCAGCTCAAGATTGTTCAGAACCTTGTTCCAGCTTGCGATGAAGTCGTTTTTGTAACGCTCCATCAAATCGCGATCGAGCCGGCGCAGACGGATCTCGATCTCGTCGCTGTTGCCGAGATCGCCCAGCACCCATTGGTCTTTGCGCAGCTGATCCTGCACGACGGCGAGCTGGTCGAAGAAATAGCCCCAGAAGCCCTCATAGGTATAAAGCGCGGGCACGGTGAGGCTCGCGAGGTCCTGTCCGTCGCGGGTCTTGAAGACCTGCCCGGAATTGGCGACGACTTGCGTCAGGCTCCATTCCTGCAGACTGGTCGCGGCGATCCCGTCTTGGATCAGCGCATAGGCCTGCTCGTCCAGCGGCAGTTGCGACAGCGCGGCGCGGGCGGCCTCGACCGTGGTCTGGTCAAGTGTCACCAGAAGCTTGCGGTCCTTGCCAAGCTTCAGCATCGCGATCAAATGGCGCTTGAGCTGGTCGCGCATGTCGACATCGGCGCGTTCGGGATATTCCTCGCGCCAGATCTGGTCGAACCAGCTTTCGACGGCGGTGTCATCGGGGCTCTGGCCCTGCCCGCCCAGCAGCAGATAGACCTTGAGCGCGCGGTAAATGTCGGTCATCTCGCCGCTGGCGACGATGCCGGGCATCCGCCGCTCGAGATCCAGCACCATGCGCGGGCGCAACATCCGCTCGAGCGCATCCGAATAGGTCGCGGTGGCGGCGCGGTTCAGCCGCTCGCGCTGGCCAAGGCCGAGCCCCTCGAAAAAGCCCGGCTCTTCGCTGTCGCCGTAACCCGCAGGCATCGCCGCGAGCCGTCCAAGCAGCGGTGCGATCGGGCGCAGATCGGTGTCGTCGATGACCTCGCGCGAGAGCTCTTTTTGCGCGGCGCGGTGATAGGCGGCGGTTTCGGCCTCGGCGGTGTTCACGAGGCTGCGGTTCTTCCAATAGCTATACCCGAGCGCACCCGCCGTCCCCACGGATGCGAACAGGATCAGCCCGATCGCCGTGCCGCGCAGGATCATCGCCCGGCGCACCGCCTTGCGGTCATGCGAGACCCAGCCCTGTTCGGGAAAGATCACCCGGGTCAGTAGGTCGTGGATGAAGAAGCTTTTCCCGCGCCCCGACATGAACGAGGGCTGGAAGCCGCCATATTCGTCGCCCCGGTTCATCGCGCCGAGAACCTGATCGATCGGCGTGCCTTCCTGCGTGCCCGAGGTGAAGTAAAAGCCCCGCAGGATCGCATTGGTCTTGTAGCGCGTCGGCTCGAAGATGCGCTTCATGAATTCGGTCAGATGACCGCGCAGCAGCGCCATCTGGCCCGGCAGACCAAAGATCGAGATCCGCGAGATCCCGTCGGGCTCTTCCGACATGCGGTCGATGATCTCATCCGAGAGCCGCGCGACAAGGCGGTCGAATTCGGCGGGCACAGCCTCGACCGTGATCGCCTTGCGGTCCTTGTTCTGGAAGGTCGTGCCCCAGACGAGCTTGCGCCGGTTGAGGCTGAACGAGGCGAAATATTCCCGGAAGCCCGCAATCAGATCGGCCTTGGTGAACATGACATAGACCGGGAAATCGATCTTGAGCGCCTCGTGGATCTCGGCCAGACGGGCGCGCACGGTCTCGGCATGGGATTTGAGCGCGGTGGCGTCGTCCTTCATCAGATCCTCGACCGAGAAGGACAGGATCACGCCATTGATCGGCCGGTTGGGCCGGGTCCGCTTCAACTGCTCAAGCAGCGCGGTCCAGCTCGCCTTGTCGGCCACCGCATCGCTGTCTTGCGAGGTATAGCGCCCGGCGGTGTCGATCATCACCGCCTCTTCCGAGAACCAGAAGTCGATATAGCGCGTGCCGCCAAAGCCAGAGACGCCCTGATTTTGCGCCAGCGGGAACTCGATGCCGGAATTCGCAAGCGCGGTGGTCTTGCCCGCGCCGGGCGGGCCGATGATCACATACCACGGCAGGTCATACAGATAAGACGCGCCGCCGGTCTTGCGCAGAACCGCCATGGCTTCGGTCATCTTCTCGGCCAGCACCTTGCCGTCGCCCTCGGGCTCGGCCGGGATCAGCGCCTCTTCGAGCGCGCGGGCGGCGCGGACGCGACGGCGCCAGCGGATGAAGAAGATGGTGAAGAAGAAGAGATAAACCACGCCGATGATGATGACGCGCCAGAAGACCGAGGCCAGCGGCGCCCATCCGGTCATCGGCCCGCCGATCCAGACGGCAATCCCGAAGGCCGCCAGCCCGAAGATCAGCAGGGTCCAGCGCAGCCAGGCGTGATCGCGCAGCCGCAGCCGGGGGACATAAATACCGAAAAATCTCACTGTCCGGCCTCTTGTGCGGGGGCGGTTGTCGGGGTGCCGGAAGGGGCGGCGCCGGGCGCAGCCGGGGTGGCTGTCGCAGGAGCCGCACCGGCAGGCGCGGCACCGGCCTTCGGCGTATAGGTGCCTTCGCGCGCCAGCATCACCTCGACGCGGCGGTTCTGGGCGCGGCCCTCTTCGGTGGTATTGTCAGCCACGGGATCCTCTTCGCCCTTGCCCTCGACCGTGATGCGGGTGGCGTCGTCGATGGTTTTCGCCAGAACCGCCTCGACCGCCTTGGCCCGCGCCTGCGAGAGCTGGTAATTGTCCTTGAACTGCCCGCGTCCCGACAAGGGCAGGTTGTCGGTATAGCCCTGGATCAGCACCGGGCCGCCTTCCTGGTTCAGGATCTGGGTGATCCGCGCCGCCATCGGCTCGAAGCCCTCTTTGACCTGCGTCTTGCCGAGATCGAAGAGCTGAAGGTTGCCAACGCGCAGCGCGATGTAATCGCCCTTGGGCTCGACCGAGACCATGCCCGCCTCGATCTCATTGGCCAAAGCGGTGCGGATGCGTTCAAGCTGGGGGACTTCGGCGACATAGACCGCGCCCGGATTGCGCTGGATCGACAGAACCGGCGCGCCGGTGTGCAGCGTCACCAACCCTTCCGAGGCCTGCGCGCCGCCCCGGTTGATCAGGGTCGTCAGCCCGGCGAAGAGGGCAACCACCGCCAAAGCGGCCACGCCAAGGATGATCGGCACCGAGACCGCGCCAAAGCGCCGTCCGCGGTCCTGCACCACCGGCACCCATTGCACGGAAATATCCTCATCCGGGCGCGGATTGACGCGGCGCAGGGTCTCGTAGATCGCGGTTCGGATCCGGGTGAGCTCGACCGAGCCGTTCGGCATGGTGCGGAACTGGCCCTCGAACCCCAGCGACATGCAGACCAGCATCAGCTCGAGCAGATTGTAACGCTGCGCCGGGGCCTGCATCGCCTTTTCGGCCTCTTGAAAAAAGCCCACGCCGGAATCGCGTTTGCCGAAAAAGCGCGCGACCATCGAATATTGCTGCCAGCTGCCGCGATCCGAGCCGGGCAGGTTCTGGACGATGTCATCGGCCGTGCCCGAGAGCGCATATTTCGCGACCAGCACCTCATGGGGATCGAGACCCGCGCTGATCGCGGTGCGCTCGAAGCGGTCGATCTCGCGCGTGACATGCTCCATCAGCGGCGCGACTTGCAGCTCGACCATGCCGGTCCGCAACCGGCCAAGCAGAATCAACAGGCTCGCCGCCGCCGCCAGAAGCGGGTTCGAGGAACTGCCCGCGCCGATCTCGCTGACCCGCAAGGCGTCCTGAAGCGGGATCCGCGGCACATTGCGCTGGACCTGCGGTTGGCGGTCGCGCTGGTAATCCGGGAAAAAGCCGTTGTCCGCCGCCGTTGGGCGACCAATGCCAATGCCCGCATAATGGCCCGGTGCCGAGGCACCCTGACCCGGTGGCGGATAAGACGGATAGGCGGGAGCCGGGCTCTGCGCAGGCGGCGCGGCATAGCCCTGCGGCGCGCCCGCCCCGATCCAGGTGTCCTCATGCCCCGTGCCGCGCCCGCCACCCTGCGGCGCGGGTCGCCCGAAGGGCTGGCCGCTGCCCTGCGGCGCGAAACCGCCGCTCCCGGGATAGGCGCTCGCGCCCGGCGCGGGCCTGCCGATGACGGTGCGATCAGAGGCAGGCGGCGGCGCGCCACCAATTTGACCAGATCCGGCCCGACCGGCACCGCCCCGCCCCGCGCTGTCGAAAGGGCTGTCCGAGGTCACATCGCCACGCGTCAGCGGACCGCCGAACACCGTCTTGTCGCGATCCTCGTCCCGCCCGGCCATCAGGCTTTCTCCGGGATCGCCCAGAGCTCAAGCTTCAACTCGGGCCAGTCACCGGCGAAATGCATGCCGATGGCCGGCGCGGTCGAAAACTCGCGCCAGAGCGGAGAGTTCTTTTCCAGCCGGAAATAGACGTTCGAGGACAGCACCCGGATCTGACGCGGCGGGTTCGGCAGATGCTGCAAACCGATGCCGGGCAGGTTGTTGTTCACGATCTCGGACATGCGGGTGTTCGGGCCGACCTTGCACAGCTCGGGGAACTGTTGCTGCACCTGCGTGAGCGGCTTGGCGGATTCCACCTCGACGATGAAGGTCGCCTCGCGGAAGAGATTGCGGTCCTTGACCTCGGCCAGATAGGAGTTCTGGCGCACCTGACGCAGCAAAAGCCGGATGGCGCGGCCGATGTCGCGCGACAAAAGCCGCTGGATGTCGGACACGATCGGCGAGAAGCAGGTCTTGAGATCGCCGTGGTCGTAACCCTCGTAATCCGGGGCCTGGCGGTTGCCGCTGTCAAAGGTCGCAAGCTCTCCGGCCAGACAGACCAGCCGCTCGTAAAGCCGCTCGGGATGGATGGCGAAGGTCCGCGCGAGATGGCGCAGCGCGCCGATTTCGCGGTTGAGCATCATCAGCATCAGAAAGTCCGAGGCCTGAAGCCCGCCGCCCGAGGACGGATCGGCGGCATAGCGCGCCAAGGTTTCCAACCGCGCCTCGACCCAGCCGATCACGCGGGTCAGATAGCCAAGGATCTGCGGATGAGCGCCGACGACCATGGCGGGCGGCGGCACGGTCTCGTCGATGGTGACGACGCCGTCGCGGACCTCGGTGATCCGGGCAAGGCGCAGGTTCTGATAGCCGGGGCGCGGGGTTTTGCGCACCGCAAGCTCGAGGCGTGGCACGGCCAGTTCAAGCACCTGCTCCGAGCGCAGGGCCGAGCTCGAATCGCTGACCGTCTCGGCCACGATCCCCCAGCGCGTCGCCGAGCCTTCATCGTCATAGGGCGCGGCGTCGCGGTTGTTGGGCGAGACATCGGGCAAGGTCAGCCAGATGAACATTCCCGCCGCATCATCGGGCACATCTGCGGGCACCGGCAGCGGGCTCGTGCCCGGCGCATCGAAGGGCGTGCCATCGGGCATCAGCCCGGAAATCGCGCGCAAGGCAATCCGGCCCTGCTGCGCCTGATCGCGGTCCATCACCATCTCGATCACGCCCCAGGGATAGGGCGTGGTGACACGGTTGCGCGCCTGAATCAGATTTTCGACATAGCGGTCGGATTGCTGGAGATGGTGCGGCTGAAGGAAAAGTCCCTCTTTCCAGGCGACCTTGCTGAACCAGGACATGCGCTTCGACTTCCCATTCGTTTTGACTTTGCCCGGGCCGCACGACGCACGGCCCGGGCGTTAGATTAGCACTCTCGGCGAGCAGACCAATCAGATTTAAAACTGCAGCCGGAACTGGCCGGTCAGGCCGACGCTGTCAAGGCTGTCGCCATAGCGCCCGTCGATCCGCGCGCCCGCGCTCAGCTGACGCGGACGGCCCGGGCCGCCGGTCAGCACCTTCACCCAGTTCACCCCGAGGCTCAGCTCGGTGTAAGCGCCCAGATTGCTCGACTTCAGATGCTGGGGATCGAGCGAGCCATCGCCCGGCGTGAAGGTCGATTCGGTCTCTTTCGCGAAATCCTTGTAATAGGTCCCGGTCGCAAAGACGTTGAGCGCGCTGTCGCTTTCGGGCTTCACGAAGGTCTTGGTGACCGTGCCGCCGACAAAGCCGACCTTGCGGGTGGTGTCTTTGAAATCAAGGCGATAGCCATCGGTGAAGCGGATGGTGTCGATGCTGATTTTCGACAGAGCGAAACCGGCCGAGGGCACGAATTGCCAGCCGTCCTTCTCGATCGGGACGACATAGCTGACCGAGCCGCTGATCGTATTCGCGCGGCTGGAGAAGCCCTTGTCCTCAAGCCCCAGCCCCTCGCCCTCAACGGCGCGGTTGTTGAGTTTGAAGTCGGTTTTCTCATAGCGATATTGCAGATCCAGCGCCCAGTTGTCGCGGCTCGCCGTCACATAAAGCCCACCGTAGAATTGATCGAAGTCGGCTTTGGTGATGCTGTCGAGCCTGCGGCTGTCGCCCCGGCCGATAAAGTTCGGCTGATCGGTCTTGCCCTGGTTGACGCCCAGAAGCGCGCCAAACGCCATGTTCCAACCGTAGTAAGAATTGTCGAAACAGGCCAGATCGGTGCCGACCTGCATACCGTAGTAGCTGGCTTTGACCCGGCTGTCATATTTGGCAACGCCGTTGTCGGTCGCCCCGGTCGCCGTCGCCGTCCCGCCAAGCGCACGCCCCCAAGAGCCGACGCCGCAGGGCTTTTCCTTGTCCTCATAGGCCATGCCGACGACATAGGGGCTGGAGGGTCGGTTGATGACCGAGCCGATCAGCGAATGGGTCAGCGCGATGTTGCCCAGAAGCGCGCCCACGGCCGGGTTCGGCCCGCTCGTCAGCGCCAGATCGCCATTGCTCTCGGTCACGAGATCATAGGTGATCCGGTTCGACGACAGCGAGATCGGGTCAAAGGAATAGCCGAAGCGGTTGTTCTGGGTCGGATCGACCTCAAGAATGGTCACGCGCTCGCCGATATGGCTGACCGCCGAGGCGCCAAGCTCGTTGAAGTGGAAGTAATAGTTCCCGGTCGCAGCCCCGCCCGAAACCTGAATGCGGTCCGCCGTCATATTGCGCAGATCGACATCAAGCTCATACCGCCCGTTGCCCTGAAGCCCGCTGGTGCGCAACACGCCGCCGACCTTGCCGTCGGCCATGTTCACCGTGCCCGAGTTGACCAGCTTGCCATTGACCGTGGCAGAGCCGAGCAGCGACAACAGCCCCGCATTGCGGATGTCGCCGGTCACGACCGCCCGGTGCGCAAGATTGGCCTTGCCGGTTTCCTGGTTGGCCAGAGTGCCGCGCAGACGCCCGCTCTGGTCATAGGTGCCATAGTTGTCCAGCGCACCGCTCACGGTCAGATCGCCGCTGTCCTCAAGCTTCAGATGGCCGCGGTTGTCCAGCGCCGCGACGGTCAGATGCCCTTTGTCCAGCGTCAGATTGGTCAGGTTGGCGAAGGTGCCATTGATCTGCCCGGTGCTCTCTGCCGTCTTGAAATCCAGCGTCCCTTTCGAGACGACATTGCCCTCGACCGTGCCGCCATCGAGCACCAGACGCCCGGCGTCGAGGATGTTGAGACCGCCCGCAAGGGTGCCCGCCAGATCGATCCGGCCATTGTTGCGCACCGCCGCCGTCGAGGTCAGACGCTGATCCGCGCCGATCGTCACCTGCCCACCGCGCCGGTTGTCCAGCTGCCCGACGGTCAGATTGCGCCGGACATTGAGCTTGCCCTCGTTGGCGACAAGCCCGTTGACCCGGCCCGACAGATCGGCAGAGCCCTTCGCCGTGTTCAGCACAGAGCCGATGATCCGCCCGGTCAGCATCAGCGTGGCATCGTTTTCGACCGCGCCGGTCAGCGTCCCGGCAATCCGCGCGGTGCCCGCGTTGTAAAGCCCCTTGGTTGCGGTCAGGGCATCGCCCGCGGCCAGCTCGACCGTGCCGCGGTTGTTCAGCCCGTCGACGGTCCCACTCATGCTGAAGACGCCCGAGGCGAGGTTGCCGACCAGCCCGGAAATCACCCCCGCGCCGTCCAAGAGGCCCGCGTTCACGACCAGCGCCTTGCCCGGCACCGGCGCGGCCAAAGCCTCGCCCGCGCGGCTTGCCGTCTGCTGGCGGATGGTGCCGTTGACGGTCAGATGACCGCCCTGATCGTTTTGCACGACATCGCGCACGGCCAGCTTGGTCCCCGCGCTTACACGCGCATTGCCGCCGTTGACGACCGCGCCCGCGCCGAGGTCTCCGGTGGTGATCAGGCTGCCGAGGTTCGAGATCTGCCCGCGCACCGTGCCCGCGAGCTGCATCGTGCCGCCGGCAAGGTTGGCCACGGCGCCCGTCACCGTGCCGGTGCCGGACAGCGTGCCCTGATTGCGCACCACCCCGTCGACGGTGCCGCCATTGAGCGCGACAGCGCCGCCGCTCAGGTTGTCGATGCCGCCCGCGAGCGTGCCCGCCAGATCGACGCGACCGGCGTTCTGCACCTGCCCCGCCAAGCCCAGCTGCTGGCCCGAGGCGATCGAGACGAGCCCCGTCGCCGCATTGGCAATCGAGCCGTCGAGCGTGCCGAAGCCCGAAACCGTGCCGCTGTTGTTGATCCCGCCCGCGATCGTGCCGCCAGCGAAGGTCACCGTGCCACCTTCGCGGTTCGACAGCGGCTGATCGAAGCTCAGCGTATTGCCGCTGTCGGCCTGAATCCGGCCTCCGCTCTGGTTCGTCACCGATCCCGCAAGACGGCCGTTGCCGCTCAGGGTGCCGATATTGACCAGCGCGCCGTCATGGCGCCCGCCCGCCAGAACCACCGCGCCGCCGCTTTGGTTCGTGATCGTGCCCTCCGAGCTGCCAGCCAGCGTGTAGGTTCCGGCATTGCTGAGGCCGCCTTGGAAGCTCAGACGATCCGCGCGGTCGATCGAGATGCTCGCGCCGCTGAGGTTGCTCACCGCGCCCGTCAGGGTGCCCGTGCCACCGATCCGACCGCCGACATTGTTGGTAATCGCCCCGCCGATGGTCCCGCCGTTCAGCCGGACCTCGCCCGAGTTCGACGCGCCCTGATCCAGCGTGAGCGTCTGGCCCGCATTCGCCACGATCCGGCCAGAGCTCAGGTTGTTCACCGTCCCGGCAACATTGCCCTGCCCCTGAAGCGTGCCGCCGTTTTGCAAGGGTCCGGTCAGCGTGCCGCCACTCAGATCCACCGAGCCGCTCGCATTGTTTTGCACCGCGCCGATGAAATTGCCCGACAGCGCCAGACGCCCGTCATTGCTGGTCGGACCAGCGACGGTCAGGCTTTGGCCATTGCCGACCGAGACCGTGCCGCTGCTGGCATTGTTCAGCGCGCCAGTCACGGTGCCACCACCGGAAACGGTCCCGGAGTTGCTCAGGCCGCCCTGCACGGTGCCGCCCTGAAGATTGACCGTGCGGTTCGCGTTATTGACCAGATTGGCGATCAGCGTGCCCGCGACATTGACCGTGCCATTGTTCGAAAGCTGGCCATTGCTCAGTGTCAGGCTATGCCCCGTGCGGATGCTGGTCGTGCCCGTGTTGTCAAGCGAAGCCAGCGTGAGATTGCCCCCGGTCTGCAAGGTCCCGGCATTGCTGACCGCGCCGGTCACCGTGCCGGACAGGGTCGCCGTGCCGGTCGCGCGGTTGTTCAACGGGCCCGAAATCAAGCCGGTGCTGATCAGCGTGCCCCGGTTGTCGACCGATGAGGTAATCGTGCCGTCATTGCGGATCGTGGCAGGCGATGCGTTGTTCAGATTGCGCGCGGTCAAGGCGCCGCCCGCGGCGATGCTCAGCAAGCCGCCGTTGTTGTTGAACTGATTGATGTTGTTGACGACGCCGGTCGGACGGATGCTGAAAGTGCCGTTGTTGGTGATATTGTGATTGTCGCCATTCAAAACCGCACTGACATTCACGACGCCGCCCGAAAGGTTGGTCAGATTGCCCAGCAAGGTCCGGTCGGTGTTCATGTCAATGGTGCCGCTGCTGACGACCTCGCCATTGAAGAGCACGTTGCCGGTCACTCGCGCCGTGCTGCCGAAGACGATTTGCGCGGCCGTGATGAAGATCGCATTCGGCCCGTTGATGTCATTGCCGATGACATTGCCGTTATGGGTGAAGGTCTGGGTCACATCGAGATAGGTGCTCGCGTTGTCCTGTCCGCGAATGGTGCCGTTGTTCTCGAAATTGCCGGTCACGCGCGTATAGCCGCGCAGCTCGGTCGTGCCGCCGGTTTCGTTGCGATAATTGCCGGTGACGCGCACGCCATTGTCGAAGCTCGTGGCCGCCGCATTGCCGATGCGCACCGTGCCCGAGTTGATGACACCGCCGCCAAGCGTGCCCGCGACATCGACCGTGCCGCTGCTGTTGGTCAAGCGGCCGTTGATGCGCCCATCCGCCGCAAGATTGAGCGTCCCGCCCGAGTTGCGCGCGTCTCCGGACACCGTGCCACTGACCGACATCGTCCCCGCATTGCCGGTGATCGCGCCGACCTGTGCGCCGTTTGCGATCGACATCGTCGCGCTCGAGCCGGTGTTCTCGACATCGCCGACCCTTGCGCTCGACCCGATCGTGGCCGTGCCCGAGTTGTTGGTCTTGCCCGCGACAGTGCCGTTGACCGTCACCGTCGCGCCATTGTCGATCCCGCCCGAGCCGACCGACGCGCCTTGATCGACGGTCACCGTGCCCGAGCCCTGGTTGATCACGCGGTTCGTGGTCGCGCCCGAACGGATCACCGCCGTCGCCGTATTGTCGAGCGTCCCGACCGAGCCGCCCTGCCGGATCTCGGTATTGCCGCCCGAGTTGTTGGTCAGCCGGTCATTGACCGTGCCCGACACGATCAGCGTGCCCGAGTTGGTGACATTGTTCGCCGCGCCGCTGGCGTTCAACCGCGTCTCGCCGGCATTGGTCACGCGGCCGTCAACCGTGCCGTCAAGGCGCAGGGTCGTGTTGCTGCCATTGTCGATATTGCCGGTCACGAGACCGTTGGTGCTGACGGTGAGCGCGCCGCCGTCGCGGTTGACGAGGTTGCCCTCGACCTTGCCGGTCCCGCCGACGACCAACTGCGAGCCGCTTCCCGTCGTGGTCAGGGCCCGTCCGTCGCTGATCTTGAGCGTGCCCGACACTTGAATATTGCCGCCGGTGGCCGAAGGCCCCGAACCGGCGCTGTTGGTCGAATCCGCGTTCAGGGTCAGGGTGCGGTCACTGCCGACGGTCACCGTGCCGCCCGTGTTTCTCAGCTCGTTCAGCGCCAGCGTCGAGTTGTCAGGGTCATTGGCCAGAACCGTGACCGTGCCGGTGTTGGCCAAAGTGCCCTGAATCCGTCCGTTCCCGGTCAACTGGCCGCCGTTGTTGTTGCTGACCGCGCCCTGAAGCGTGCCGCCATTCAGCGCCAGCGTGCCCGAGTTATCGACGGCGGCCGTCACGGTCCCGGCAATCGTCGCCGTGGCGTTTTGCGCATTGCCCAGCCGCCCGCTGTGGCGCGCGGTCGAGCTCAGCCGCAAGGTGCCGTTGTTCGTGCTCTGCCCGCTCGTCAGCCCCGTCGAGTTCAGCGTGGCGTCTTGCCCGATCGTGAAACCGTTCATGCCCGGAACGGTGTTCCCATCCGGGTTGGTATAGCTGTAGTTCAGCGTCCCATTGCCGCGCAGCGCCAGCTGGCCGACCGTGCGGATCGAATACCCGAGCGACGAGTTGTTTTGCAGATCAAGGGTGAGCTGATCGTTGTTGCCGTTGCCGTTCCCCGTCCCGGTCAGCCGGTAATCCGAGCTGTTGCCCTGCGTCGAAGCGCCAATCGTAAAACCGTTCGAGCGCACGACCAGCGTGTTCACATCGATGCGGTCGCGCACCAGCAGCGTGCCGGTGGCGCTTGTCGCCCCAGAATCGCCCAGAATCCCGGTATCATCAGATCCCAGCGAGGTCCGAGAGTTGCCGGTCCGGCTCGACGACCAGAAAGGCGAGTTTGACCGCCAATCAATGCGACCATTCGTCATGTCGTCAGAGTTCAGGCGCAGATAAAGATCCTCGGCCAGAACCGGCACGGCGCCCGCGCCCATCCCGGCCATCGAGGCCAGAGCTGTCGTCAGAAGGAAGCGGGCGCGACGGGGGAAAGGGACTTCGGAAGCAAGGTCGATTTCGGAAGACATACGTCGGCTCGGCTCCAATCAAAACGCTTGGAGCCCGCTTACCATTAACCTTGCTGCAGTTCGAGAGTTTGCAGTCAAATTGCGCAAATTAGTCAGGCAGGAAAGCAACACTCACACAGGCGCGCAGTGATGACGCTAGGGAAGGATCAGGCCGAAACTCGCTTGGGGAGAATTGATGTTTTCAAATTCTTCTCAGGGTTGTTTCGGTGCGAGAATCGCATCCATCAGCGCCACGAACCGCTCGACCTCGGGCGAGGCTTTGACCGGCATCGCCTCGGGGACAGCCGCGCTCACCCCGGTCGCCGACATCTTGCGCGCGGCCCAGTTTCGCAGATCGGCGATCGTATAGCCCGAAAGGAAGGGGTTCGCGCTGACCACGCCCTGCCCCATGACATCGCCGACGCGCGCCTCGGGATCGGCGCTTAGGACCTGACTGGCGCCAAGCGGGCCGAGAAAATGCGCAAGATAGAGGTTGCCCGGCGTGATCTGATGGCCACGCGCGCGCAGGAAAGCCTCGTTTTCCTGCGCCAAGGCCCGCACCATCTGGCGCGACAAGGCCGGTTCGAGGCGCAGGTCCAGCAATTGGCCGCGATCCATGCTTTGCACCAGATCGGGACGATAGGTGCTCATCATCCGCAGCCAGGTGCCCTCGATGAACTGGCCAAGGCCGGTCGCGGTCGAGAGCGGGTTTTTCGCCGCCACATTGCCGCCGCTTTCGACATGGATGATGCGCGAAATCAGCAGCTCGACCGCATTCGAGGCCAGCACCTCGGTGCCGCCGGTCAGATAGGGCACGGGATCGACCGGCTTGCCGGATTTGGTCAGCTGGAAGGTCAGCCCCGCCCCCGAAGCGACCTTGCCAAGCATCGCCCCGCCCGCCAGATCGGCCCCCGGCCGCACGGCGGGATCGAGATCCGCAAGCCCGAGATAGAGGCTCGAGAGCCCATCGGCGTGGTCGATCCGCACGGTTGAACCCGCCGCATCGGCTCCGGTCACTTCGGCGACCCGGCCCGCCGTCACGCTGGACACCGCAGCTCCCTGCGGCGCCTGCCAGACGACCACGCCGCCCTTGCCCCCGGCGGGGGGCGAGAAGCGCGTGGACAAGACCCCCGACACCGGCGTTGCCATGCCGGGTTGATCGGCCACCACCACCCGCGCGCCCGGCGCATAGCATTCATAACCGCCCTCACGACGCGGCACGACATAGCAGCTTTTCGTCCCCGAGGGCCCGGTCACGCCAATGAACAACACCTGCCCCGCCGCATCCGCGCCCGGTCCGGGGCGGTTGGCATAGACGAGCTTCAGCTGATCGCCCTCGGCGGCGAAGGCATCGAGATCCTGCACTTTGGCCATCAGCGCAATCGCCTCGCCGATGACCGGGCTGGGCACGCCATTGCGCAGCGCGGCGGAATAGATCACGTCGAGCAGCCGGTATTGCGGGCGATCGCCAGCCTCATCGTCCTCGCCGGATTGGTCGAGAAGCGGCTGATCGGTCCAGGGATCGGCGCCGGTCACAAGCTGGCCCGCCGCCCCGACCGCGAGCGAGCCGACATAGCGCCCGGACTCGTAAAGCGAGAGCTGCAAGACCTCGCGCGCGCCCGCCTGAAGCCGGTAGCGCAGCGCCAACAGCGAACCGCGCGGCAGCTCGGGCCTGATCTGCAATTGCGCGACCATCCGCGCCTGAACCCGCTCGGCAGTGGTGCGATCAAAGCCATTATCGGTCAGCAGGGTCACGATGTCCGAGGGCACGCGGATTTGCAAAAGCAGGTCCTGCCACAAGGGGCTTCGCATCCCGGAATCGCGAATGAAGGCGACGCTTGAGCTTTGACGACCCTCGGCATCGACGCTGACCCCGGCCCCGTCCGGCAGGCCCGCCGCGCCCGAGGCGTTCAGCTGGCGGTCGCGGCTGCGCTCGGCCTGAAACAGCGCGAATTCCTCGCGCGTGGTCGGCAAAGCGGCGACGAGACGGCGGCCGCGCTGGTAAAGATCCTCGGCCACGAGCGTCAGCCGGTCGGGCGCGGGCTGACCGACGCGGATCGGGCTGAGCTCGGTCGGGCCAGAGAGCTGGCGACCGGCCTCGTCGCTGGCCTCTTCGCCGGGGATGATCATCGGATCGCCCGCGATATCGGTGAAGGCATCGCCACGCACCACCGGCGCAATGTCGAATTCGCTTTCGGTCTGCACGATCTGCTGATCGAGATCGCCGCCGTCGACCGCGCGTCCGGGTAAAAAATGCCAGATCCCGGCCCCCGCGCCGACCAGAGCCAGCGCCAAAGCCGCCCCCCGCACCAGCCCAAGCCGCTGCCGCCTGCGCCGCGCGCCAGAGCCCATTTTGCGAAACTGCGGATCGATGTCGATCATGGCGCGCTACCGGAAAAGCCCGGTTCCCCCGAAGCTCGGACCGATCCGGGGCCGGGTGGGCTCTGGCGCCTGCGGCCGAGGCGCGCGGCCTGCGCCCGAGGGGCGCGCCTGCGTGCCCGCCGGGGCCGTGGTCCGCCGCGTCCCGGCGCCTGTGCGCGCGGGCGTGTTGCGATCGGGCTGGGGCTGAACCGCAACCGGCGTCGTCGCGGCAGGCGGCGCCGGGCAGGTCAGATCCGGTCCCGCCAGAATGGCGCGATAGAGCGCGGCATCAGCGGCGGCTCCGGGCGAGGTGCCGCGCGCGGCCGCGAAATAGCGATCGACCGCCTGCACCGAGCCGCGCCCCCAGACGCCATCGACCGTGGTGCTATAGCAGCCCATGCGGCGCAGCTCGGTCTGAATGGCCGCGGCCATCTGGGCGGGCTCGGGGTCGAAGGCGCCCGCGTCGAGCAGCGTGCGATAGCGTGCGCCATCGGCGGCGCGCAGGCTGGCGCGCTCGGCATAGGGCACGCCCAAGGGCCCCCGCGCGGGCGCATCGGGAGCGCTCGCCACATCCGGCGCGGCAGGTGTTTCGCCGACGATGATCGCCGGGGCGGGCAGACCGCGCGCTTGCGGCTGGATGCTGCGATCGGCAGTCGTGCCGATCTGCGGCGCGGCCAGCACCGCTGGCACCGCCTCGGGAATGTCGCGGGGTCGGGCCGAGATCTCTTGCGCGACGATCCGGGGGCCGGTGTCGCGCTTGGGGCTGAGCGTGGTGATAACGATGCTGTCATGCGCGACCGTCTGGACCTCGGCCAGCTGGTTTGCCGCCGCCCGATCCTGCCGCCGCAGCACCACAAGCCCGGTTGCGCGCAGCTTGTTTTCCCAGCCTGCCGGATCGCCGGTCATCGCACCCAACACCGCCCGCGCGACATAGTCCGGCGCACAAGCCGCCGAGACCGGAAAGACCACCGTCCAATCACCGGATGCGGGCAACGCATCGGCGGTGACATCCATCCGCGCGCCACAGCCGTTCAGGACGACCACCGTGCCCGACTGGCCCAAAACCCCGGCCAAACCGATCTCTCCCGCCGGAGAGGCAAGGCGGAGCCCTTGCACATCGCGCTCAACCGGACCGGAGTAATAGATCACCTCTGGCACGGCAGACGCGCCCAGCCGATCTGCGGTTTCGCGACGCACGGCATCGCCGCGCTTCTTCCATTCGGCCTCGACCCAATCGAGATCCTGGCCACCCTGACGGCCCGGCACAATGACCAGATCACGGGCCAGCGCCGGGGTCGCGCCCAGAAGCGCGCACAGCAGCATTGCAAGGGAATGACGCAATCCCATCAGCTCGGCCCCATCAGCTCGGCCTCGGCGAGACGAAGACCGTCCAATCGCTTTGGTCGGTGGTATCGACCTCAAGGAAACGGGCATCGAGAAAGCCGCGCAGCAGGCAATCGCCCTGCCGCTCGATCACGAAACGACGCGTGCCGACGCAGAGCGGAATGGCGCCCGACAGCGCCTCTTTGCCGAAAACATCGGTGGCGAAGACATAGAGAAACCGGGTTTTCAGCGGCTCGCGCACCAAGGTCGCGCATTGATTCGGCGCGACTCGCCACCAGCCGCGCGTCACGAAATCATCGGCAGCCGCCTGTTCGGGGCCCGGCTGGGCGATCGCGATATTGAGCACATCATAGGATTGATTGCACAGCTTGAATGCCGCAAGCGCAGGCAGGCCAGAGACCAGCCACCCGGCGAGGACGCACCCCGACAGCACCGCTCCGCCCCCCAGTCTCATATCCGCGCGACTCGCCTCTTGGTAGATGACCTGTTGGAATTGAGCTAACATGTCTGGCGTGATATGTCGCCTCAAAAGGCCGCGCTTCGCGGTCCGGCCCTCCCCTCTCGGACCCTCATCGCAGGAGCATCCATGATCCGCGCGCTACTGACCCTGCTGCCGCTTGCGCTGGCCCCGTCGCTCTGGGGCCAGACCTCATGGGCCGACGAACCGGGCGGGCTGACGCTGGAACTTAACGCGGTGCAGGACAGCCCCCGGCAGAGTGAGGATCAGGCTCAGGGGCCCGGGGCCTGCCAGTTGACCGTCGTGACCACCAATGCCACCGGACAGGCCTTTGACCGCGCCGCCTGGCAGGTTGCGGTTTTTGACACAGGCGGCGTGGTGCGCGGCCTGCCGGTCTTGGATTTCGGCGCGCTGACCAGCGGCAAGACCAAGGTCGCGGTCTTTGAACTGCCCGGGCGTCCCTGCGCCGAGATTGGCCGCATCGTGGTCAATGATGTCGCCGATTGCCGGATTGCAGGCGGCCAAGAGGCCCCCGATCTGTGCCTCAACCACCTTGCCGCGCGCTCGCTGACCGCGATCGCCTTTGGACTGTGAGAAGACAAGAGCATGTTTCTGCCTGCGAATTTCGCGGATCTCACCGCGCCGACGATCATTGTTTTCATCTGCCTCGGCACTTTGTCGGTGATGACGGTCACGGTGGTGATCTACAAGATCCTGCAATTCCGCCGCATGGGTCTGGGCCGCCATCGGCTCGCCGATGACATCCTCGATGACTGGCTGAACGGGCGCCCGAACGAGGCGGTGCGCAAGGCCGGGACAAGCGACTCGGTGCTGGCGCGGGTGCTGAATGCGGTCATGTCGGGCTTGCGCGCCCGGCCCGGCGACAGCGGCTATGGCGAAGAGCTGGGTCGCCAGACCGCGCTTTTCGAGCTGACCGCAATGGGCACGCGGATGCGAATGCTTGAGGCGGTGGTTCAGGGCGCGCCGATGCTCGGGCTTCTGGGCACGGTCATCGGCATGATCGACGCTTTCGGCAATCTTGCCGCCTCGCAGCAGATGGCCGATCCGCGCCTGCTCGCGAACGGCATCTGGACCGCGTTGACGACGACCGCGCTTGGCCTTGCCATCGCGCTGGTCGCCTATTTCTTCGCCAACTGGCTGGAGGGCCGGATCGAGGATGAGCGGCTGACCATCGAAATGGTGATCTCGGCCGCGATCCATGGCCGGGTTGGCGCCGCGCAGGCGCGTTGAGCCATGGCGGGCGCAGAGACACAAGCGGTCCGCAAGATCGAGCTGCCGCGCTCGACCCGGCGGTATCGCTTTTCGCTGACGCCGCTGGCTGACACGATGTTCCAGCTTCTCGTCTTCTTCATGCTCTCGGCCAATATGGTGCCCTATTCGCTGCTGACCATCCGCACCGGCGCGCTGGCGGGGGGTGGCACGGGAGCCCAGACCGCCGCGAGCGGCACGGGCTCTGCCACGCCCGAGCTTGCCGATCCGAGTGCGACGGCGGTCTGGTCGGTGAATGCCGACAGCATCGTCGCGAATGGCCAGCGCTTCGGGCTCGACCGCATCCCGACGCTGGCCGAGGCGCTGCGCCAGCAGGGCACGGGCGAGGTGCTTCTGGTCTCGCAAAAGGGCGCGACCGTGCAGATGCTGGTCTCGATCCTTGAGATTCTTGCCGAGAACCAGATTACCGCCGTCCGCGTTGCCGATGGGGCCGCGCTGTGACCGTCAACCTGCCCAAACGCCGCAAGCTGATCGGCATCGACGTTTCGCTGGCGATCGTCAATATCGTGCTTTTGCTGATCTTTTTCTTCGTGGTCTCGGGGCAGGAGTTTTCCCAAGCGCGCGAAATCGACCTGTCCGAGACCTCGCGCCTGCCGCTTGATCGCCTGCCGAAGCCCATTCTGGTGATCGACCGCGCCGGAGGCTGGAGCCTTGACGGCACGCCGGTCGAGCCCGAGCTTTTGTCGCTCGCTTTGCCCGGCGTGGCCGAGGGAGGCGATCTCTTCCTGATGATCGACCGCCGCGCCCCCGCCAGCCAGTTGATCGCCGTCTTGAACCGGCCCGAGCTGAAGCCCTACCGCTTGCGGCTGGTGACAGTTCGCCAAGGCAGCGCGCCATGATCGGGGTCGAGACCGGGCGCAGCCGGACCCTGTGGCTGCTGGCCGGGGCGCTGTCTGTGGGGCTGCATGGCGCGGCGGTGGCGACCGCGCTGTACCAGCCGAGCCTGCCGGACTTCACCCGCCCCGCCCCGCCGCTGACCGATCCCGAGATCTCGGTCGAGGCGCTGTTGCCGGTGCTGACCCTGCCGGAAACCGCGCCCGATCCCGGAACAGATACGCCCCCGGATGACCCGACCGGCGGGCTTCAGACCCAGACGCTAACGCCGCTGACCGACACGGGGCTGACCGATACGGCTCTGGCAGGCGCGCCCGATGCTGGCAGCGCGCCCGAGGTCCTGCGCCCGCTTGATCTGGCGAGCGTCGCCAGCATCGTCTCGACCCCACCGACCGCACCAGAGGTCGCGAGGCCCGGCACAGGCGAGACGCTGGCGACAGTCGCGCCTTCGCCCCCGGAGAGCGCGCCGGGCCCAGAGACGGCCACGGCTTCGGGGCCGACCGATCCCCGGCTTGCCGCGCTGGTCGAGCGTGTTCGCGCGCGTCTGGAATCGGCTTGTCTGCTTGCCCTGCCCCGGATCGACGCCGATCAGCTCTCAATGAAGGTGCTGGCCGCCGATGACCGCGAGATCGGCGATTTCACCCGCCAGATCACCGAAGGGCTCGCCGCGCCGGTCGACAGCCGCCCGGTGCTGCTCGACAGTCGGCAATGTCCCGGCCTGACCTTCCTGCGCCGTAGCGCGGGCTATCCCGCCTATGCCCTGCCGATCCAGCTTGAGGCCGAGGATATCGCCAGCGGCAGCGCGGCGCGTGGCAGCATCGGCAATGGCGCGGGCTCTTACAACACGCTCCTCTTGATCGACGACAATGGCGTCGTGCAGGATCTGCGCCGGTTCCTGACGGTTCAGGGCGGCACCGTGACCTTTGACGTGCCAATGACGCGCAGCGGATCGGCGCGCGACACCAGCCAGATCCTGATCGCGATTGCCACCGCCGCGCCCTTGCAAAGCGTGAGCCAGAATGCCGGGAAGCTCGCGCAGGATTTCTTTCCCGCGCTCGCCGCCGAGCTGGGCGAGAACCCGCGTCTTGGGGTCAGCAGCCTTTACGTCCGCTGACCCGCCGCAAGCTTAAAGCTCGGCCTCGAGATCGGCGTCCACTTCGGCCTTTTTCGCGCGCTTCTTGCGGGCGGGCTTCTCCGCCCCAGCCTCAGGCGCAGCTTCGGCAACGGCGGGACGAGCGGCGCCGAAGACATAGTCATAGCCGCCGTCCTTCAGCTCGATGCGAACATCCTCCATCGCGCCGCCTTCGACCATCCGCGCCAGCACTTGCCGCGAGAGATCGGGCAGGATCGAATTGGTGATGATGTTATCAACCATCCGCCCGCCGCTGTCGGGATCGCGGCATTGCTCGACGATGTAATCCAAGACCGCGTCGCTATAGGACAGCCGCGCGCCATGGGCATCGCGCATCCGCTTGACGATCGCGCCGAGCTTGAGCCGGGTGATCCCGCCCAGAACCTCGCGGCTCAGCGGGAAATAGGGAATGGTGACGATCCGGCCCAAAAGCGCGGGCGGGAAGACCTTGAGCAGTTCCGGCTTCATCCGCGTATCCAAAACCTCGAGATCGGGCGTCGTTTCGCCACCCTCGGCCATGCGCATGATGACCTCGGTGCCGACGTTGGAGGTCAGCAAGATCAAGGTGTTGCGGAAGTTGATGGCACGTCCGTTGCCGTCCTCCATCATGCCCTTGTCGAAGACCTGAAAGAAGAGCTCATGGACATCGGGATGGGCCTTTTCGATCTCGTCGAGCAGCACGACCGAATAGGGTTTGCGCCGCACCGCCTCGGTCAGACGCCCGCCCTCGCCATAGCCGACATAGCCGGGCGGCGCGCCTTTCAGCAGGCTGACCGAATGGGCCTCTTGGAATTCGGACATGTTGATTGTGATCACATTCTGCTCGCCGCCATAAAGCTGTTCGGCGAGCGCGAGCGCAGTCTCGGTCTTACCGACGCCCGAGGGACCGGCGAGCATGAAAACCCCGATCGGCTTGTTCGGGTTGCCCAGACCGGCGCGGCTGGTCTCGACCCGTTTCGCGATCATCTGCAGCCCGTGATCCTGCCCGATGACTCGCTCTTTCAGATGATCGGCCAGACCGAGGATCGCCTGCAATTCATCGGCGACCATGCGGCCTGCGGGAATGCCGGTCCAATCGCTGATGACGCTGGCCACCGCCTGTTCATCGACATGGGCGTAAACCATGCGCTCATCGGGATGGGTCGCGGCGAGATCGGCCATTTTCGCGGTCATTTCGGCACGCACGGCATCGGCGTCGAAATCCTCACCCGCCTCTTCGGCAAGGCGTTTGCGCAGATCGACGATGGCATCGACCACCGCCTTTTCCTCCTCGAATTTCGCCTCGATTGCGGTGAGTTCCAGCGCCTTGGCGTCGCGATCCGCGCGTGCCTCGGCCAGACGGTCATCGGCACGCTCGCCCAGATCCTCGGCAGCGACCTTGGCGGCGATTTCCGTGTCCAGCGCATTGATCGCATCGCGCAGATCGGCGATGCGCGCGGGCGTCGAGGATTGGCTGACCGCGACCCGCGCGCAGGCGGTATCCAGCAGCGAGACCGCCTTGTCAGGCAGTTGCCGCGCCGGGATATAGCGCGCCGACAGCTTCACCGCCGCAATCACCGCCTCGTCGGAAATGCGAACCTTGTGATGGGCCTCCATCGGGCCAAGGATGCCGCGGATCATGTAACAGGCCTGCTCGATCCCCGGCTCGTCGACCTGAACCGGCTGGAAACGGCGGGTCAGCGCCGGGTCTTTCTCGAAATAATTGCGATATTCGGCCCAGGTCGTCGCGCCGATGGTGCGCAACGTCCCGCGCGCCAGCGCCGGTTTGAGAAGGTTCGCCGCATCGCCCGTCCCGGCCGCGCCGCCCGCACCCACCAGCGTATGAGCCTCGTCGATGAAAAGAATGATCGGGGTCGGCGAGCTTTGCACCTCGTCGATAACCGAGCGCAGGCGCTGCTCGAATTCGCCCTTCATGCTCGCGCCCGCCTGCATCGCGCCGATGTCGAGCATATGAAGCCGCATCCCTTGCAGCGCGGGCGGCACCTCGCCCGAGGCCAGACGCTGCGCGAAACCTTCGACCACGGCGGTCTTGCCGACACCGGCCTCGCCCGTCAGGATCGGGTTGTTCTGGCGGCGGCGCATCAGCACGTCGATGATCTGGCGGATCTCGTCGTCACGGCCATGCACCGGGTCCATCTTGCCCGCCGCCGCATCCGCCGTCATATCGACCGAGAAGCGGCCAAGCGCCGTCGTCGCGCTGTCGGGCCGCGTGCCGGTGCCCGCCGCCGTCAGCCCCGAGCCATCCATCGGCCGCAGCTCTTCCTCGACCGAGCCGGACCAGAGCTGGCGTGCCTCTTTGCCCAGCTGATCGACCGAAATCTCGGCGAAAACCGGGGAATACATCACCAGCTCGCGCCGCAGCCCGCCGTCGTTGAGCAAGGACACCAGCAGATGGCCGGTGCGGATCTGGGTCTCGCCGAAAAAGAGCGTGGCATAGGTCCAGGCGTGGTTGAGCCCGTCGGCCAGACTATCGGCAATGCCCGGCACCTCGGTCACGTTCTTCTTGAGCCCGGCCATGGCGCGATCGAGATCCTTGAGCACGCGGCCCCGATCCAGCTTCAGCTCGCGCAGGGTGACCGAGATGTCGCAATCCTGATCGGAGAGCGCATAAAACAGCCAATGACACAGCTCGACATTGCGGTTGCCCTCGCCGCGCGCATGGCGCATCGCCTGCAGAAAGGCGTCATAGCCCAGCCGGTTCATCTTGCCGGCAAATTTCTCGATGCTGATCGCGGTCATCTGCTGTCCTTCCCGTCGCCCGTCAGGCGGCCCGTTTCAATCCGCTGTCGAGCGCCAGCGCAAAGCGCGAGGCCTCGACAAATTCATCGGCCTTGGCCGCTGTCTTTTTCTTCTTCGCCTTGGGCTTGCGCGGCAAAGCCGCCATCCAGCCCAGATCGGCATTCTGCCCAAGCCGCGCGGGCGGGATCTCGGATTCCGGCAGGCTCAGGGCGACTTCGACATCATAGCCCTTGCCGAGATACCAAAAGACGAGGTTCGCCATCTGGCCGTAGCTTTCGGCGCCGGGCAGGAAGGCGCGATATTCCGCCAAGGTGCGCGCCCGGACATGCAGCCGGATCTTTTCGCCAACCGAGCGCACTTTCGCGCCGAGATAGGTCGAACGCCCAAGCGCGCCATTCTCGCCCAGACGGCTGAAATCCTCGGGGTCGAACTCCATCCACGAGGGCACATGTTCCTCGACATCAACCTCAAGCCCGAAGTAGCGGATGAGCATCTGCTGGAGGCGCACCGGGCTGCGCACCCGGCCGCCAAAAATCGACACCAGCGGCAGCCGCGCCAGATCCGGGAAGCGGTCATGGTCGAGAAAGGCGGGCGTGCCGATCCCCGACAAAGCCGCGACATAATCGGCGAAGCGGTCGCCTTCGGGATGGTCGAATTGGGTGATCGCATGGCTGTCGGACCAAGCCCGGAAGAAGAGCTGATAAAACCGGGTCGCGAAGATGTCGGTGAAGCGCACGAAGGCCTCTTCGCCGTCCAGCGTCCAGCGATAGGCCTCTTCGGTCGTGTTGAGCGGCAGAGCGCCGTTCTGGCCGAAAAACCCCATGAACTGCACGCGCAGATCCGGGACGCCCTTGCGGGTCTTCTCGGTCTCGGAGAATTCGGCGGTCGGGAAGGCCAGCTCTGGATCTTGCCCCAGACGCACGGCCTCTTCGGCGATCCGGCGCGAGCGCCCGATTGGCGGCTGCTCGGGATTGGTGCGCTCGAAACGGCGCAGCAGCGCAAGGAAACCGGCATCGCTCGCGATCATAAGAGCGGCCCCTTGCCGTTGCGGGGCGGCCAGCGCTTGATGACGCCGCGCTGCTGGCTGATCGTCACCGATTGGGTGAAGCTGTTCACATTGGCATATTCGGCAAAGAAGCGATCAAGCACCGCCGCCAGCACGATGATCCCCGAACCCTCGAAGGCGGCCTCGTCATAGGTCACCGAAATCTCGAGCCCGCGCGCCGGGAAATAGCCGTCCTCGCGCCGGATCGAGCGCACCACCGGCCGCGTCGTCAGCTCCTTGATCCCGGCAATCTGGGTCTCGATGCTGTTGTCGGACAGATCGGCGAACAAGGACACCAGCTCGCGCAGGGCCGAGGCGCTGTCGCCATCGCCGCGATCATCAAGCCCGAAATGGTTCAGCCCGAGATAGGAGATCAGCCGCCAATGGACCTCGCCCTGGGTCAGGCGATGCGGCCCCTCGCGGTCGATCTCGGTCATCGGCTCGCGCGGGCGAGTCGGACCTGCCACGCAGTCGAGCGAGACGCCGACGTCATTCGTCATCCGGAAATCATCCGAGCCCGCAATCGGCAGATAGGCGGGCAAATGGCGGTTCGAGCACAGCGTCTTGATATGCAGACGCTGCGCCCGCGCGCCGGGCTCGACCTCGGGCGGCTCGTAGATGGTGATATAGGTTTCCGTGCCGCGATAATCATGGCGCAACCCGGTCTGGCGCTCGCCCTCGGTCAGACGACGCGGACGGCGGCGGCTGGTGTAGAACATGACATTGCGCTGCGCGACCTGCCCCGGCGGCAGGCTGTAAAGCGGATGCAGCTCGACCCGCGTGCGCGCGGTGCCATAGCTCGCATAGACCTTGAGAATGCGCTGGACCTCGTAATGGGTCAGCGGCGAGCTGTCCGGCGTCACCACATATTCAAAGCGGCGATCATCGAGCCGGACCTGGTTCGAGCTTTCCTCGAAAAGATTGACCGCAGGCGCGCAGAAGAGCCGCAGATGCGTGCCGTCGACATGTTTGGCGAGCTCGTCATCGGCCCGACCGAATTCGATGATCAGCTGCGCTTCGCTGGCGCGGATGCGGCGTAAGATCTTCTGCAACCCGCTAAGCTTGAAGCCCAGAAACTTGCGCGGAAAGACGAATTGATCGCGCAGCAGGGAAAAGCCGCTGAAGAGCCGGTCATCGCGTTGAAAGAGGTTCTCATCGCGATTGAAACCGATCTGGCTGAGCGTCTCGGTCGGAATGCGCACAAAGACCGGATCGCCCTGCGCCGAGAGATAGCGCAGCGAAATCCGCAGACAATCGCAGTGGATCTGCTCGTAAAGCGCGACCGCATGAGGCATCGAGCCGGTCAGATGCACGGTCAGATCGTCGAGCTTGAGATCCGCCAAACCCGAGCCAGTCTGATGGCGCAGGTCGATCTGCAACCCCGCGCGGGTCTTTTCCAGCGGGTCTTGCCCCAGACTGCCCAGCACCGCCGGGCGGTCATGATAGGCCGCGCCGGTTAATTCGAGCGGCCAGATTTCTAGCGGCGCGCACAGGCTGAATTGGCAGGAGACGCGCTGATCGGCATCGCGAAACCGCGCATCCATATATTCGCCGGGCGCGAAATGCAGGCCCTCTTCCAGATCGCGGCGATCCGCAGCGACGCGCGCTTGAATCAGCATGACGCTGGGAATGGGTGCAAGCGCCTCGGGGAAAATCTGATCGAGAAGCTCTTGCGTGAAGCCGAGAAACTCTTCATCGAGTTTCAGCTGAACCCGCGCCGCCATAAAGGCGGTGCCTTCCAAAAGACCGGCAATCCAGGGGTCGGTGTTTTCGCGCAAAAGCCCGCCAAGCCGGTCGGCAAGGCCCGGATATTCCGCCGCAAATTCCGACGAGCGTTCATAAAGCAGCGCGAGCTCTCGGTTATAGGCGTCGCGAAAGGCCTTTCTCATGACTCGCCCTGCATTCTTTTCATCTGGATCTTGCCCAAGGATGGATCAACTTCGGCAAGAAATTCCATCGCAATATCCGACGGGCTTGAAATCATTTCTCCGGAGATTTCAAAGGTGACGCGTTGATCCGGGCTCGGATCTTCTTCGCGGACCCGCACGTCCAGCGTCTCGGAGCGCAATCTTGGCTCATTGCGGATCAAAGCGGTTCGGATCGCGCTGGCAATATCGCGCATCGTCGAATTGGATTTCCAGATCCCCTCGAGATCCTGAAATCCGAAATTGACAATGGATTCCTGCACATAGGGCGCATCGGTCAGATCACTGACCGTATCAAGCCGGATTGTATTCATCAGACTGGCAACATCACGGGCCAGATCTCGGCGCAAGGAGGCATCCGACGCCCCCTCGCGGCGCTTTTGGCTGCGCACGGTCACATCGCGCTCACCGTCGTGATAATGGCGTCCGGGATCGCGGGAATCCTTGGCTTCGGCGGCATCGCGAAAGACATGCATGATCGACATTTGCCGAAGTCCACCGCGTTCCGCAAATTCATAAAGCCCTTTGCGCGGGGTGCGTTCGAGATCAGCTTTCGTGACCATTTTCCTGACCGAAACTTGCTGCCGCGGAGCCTATCTTTCCGCATGACAGAGCCGGCGCCAAACCGCGCCGGCTCTTTTATTACATAAAAACAGTCTCTTGACTGATCAGGCAGACCACTCGCGGTTCTCGGCGATTTCCCAACCGGTCGAGGTCTCGGCGCCAGCGGCCCCGTTCTCGTCCTGCAGGGAGTAGGTGACTTCGAAGCGGCGGAAGTTCAGCGAGAGCGATTCCTGCACGCGGTCAAGGCCATCTTTCTGGCCGCCGGTGCTGTAGCTCGAGATCATGATCTGTTCCAGCTTGATCTTCATGTATTCCACCGGAGCGGTACCGCCCGATTTCCGCACAATCAGTTCGCCGGTTTCAATGTGCTCGCCATTGGCGCAGCGCTTGATCAGGTCATTGGTTGCCAGATCAACGTATTTGGTCAGATGAATATCCGAGACGTTGACCTTGCCACCACCGCCGCCTTTGCCAAGGTGGGTGGTGCCGGATTGGGTCAGACCCCAGTTCCAGCCCAGAACGTCGATCGCATCGCGATACTTCTCGTCCTGGGACTCACCTTTGATATTGTTGGAGAGTTTCAGAAAGTAATCAACAGCCATTTAAGATTCCTTTGCGGAAGGGGTGGTTGAACCTATTACTTGCCTTTCGGCAATTTGGAGACGAGAGACATCCCGACATCCATTCCTTCAAGCTGGAAGTGCGGCTTGAGGTAGAATTTCCCCATGTAGTAGCCGGGGTTCTCCTCATCCTCGATCACTTCCACCTTAGCTCCGGCCAAAGGCTTTTTCGCCTTTTCCCGCTCGCTTGCGCTTTCGGGATTGCCTGAAACATATTTGTTAACCCAAGTCTGCAGCTGGGTTTGCAGTTGCAGACGGTCCGGGCTTTGCCCGATCTTGTCGCGCACCATACACTTCAGATAATGGCTGAAACGCGACACTGCGAAGATATAAGGCAGGCGCGAGGACAAATTGTCCGAAGCGGTTGCCAGATCATCGACATATTTCTTCGGGCGATACAGGGTTTGCGCGCCGATAAAGGCGGCTTTATCCGTATGCTTGCGGTGAATAAGGCCGATCAGACCGGCTTTCGACAATTCACCTTCACGCCGGTCGGTGATCGAAACCTCGGTCGGGCATTTCAGCTCTTTCGCGCCGTCGCCGGTTTCGAACGTATGCGCGGGCAGGTTCAAAACCTCGCCGCCCGACTGGACGCCACGGATCTGCACCGTCCAGCCATATTCCTTATGCGCGCGGTTGATGTTAACGGCCATGGCATGGACCGCGTTCATCCAGGCGTATTTCTCGCCCGCACGCCCATCGGTTTCTTCCTCGTAGTTGAATTCCTCAACCACCGAGTTCGAATTCTGACCATAGGGTTCGCGCGAGAGAACGCGCGGCATGGTCAGCGCGATATAACGCGAGTTCTGAGAATCGCGCAGGCTGTTCCAACCGGCATAATCGGGCGTGTCGAAGATCTCCGACAGATCGGGCGGCACGCCGATTTCGGTCCAGCTGTCCATTCCCAGCAGCTCGGGCGCTGCCGAAGAGATGAAGGGCGCATGGGCCGCGGCCGCGATCTTGCCGATATCGCGCAGCAAGGCTACATCGGGGGTCGAATGGTCGAAGAAATAGTCGCCGATCAAAGCGCCGAACGGCTTGCCGCCAAGCGTGCCGAACTCGGCCTCGTAGACGCGCTGATGCAGGGGCGATTTGTCCCATTTTGCGCCGGGGAAACGGCGCATCATCTGCTGCAATTCTTTCTTCGAAACGTTCATCACCTTCACGCGAAGGCTGGAATCGGTCTCGGAGTTGTTGATCGTATAGGCGAGCCCGCGCCACGAGGCCTCGAGCCGTTGGAACTCATCGTGATGCATGATCGCGTTGAGCTGCTCGGTCAGTTTCTGGTCGAGCTTCGACAGCATCGCGTCGATCGTGTCGATGACATCATCGGCGATCAGCGTGGAATCGTCCAAGGCCTCGCGCACCAGCGCGACAACGGCACTATCGACCTCTTTCGCCGCGACATCGCTGCGCGGCTTGATGGTCTGGCGCAGAATGTCAGAGAATTCGTCCAGTTCGGACAGGCCCTGACTGGCACCAGGCTGGAGCTGTGCTTCCTGTGCCATTATTCGTCCTCACCCTTGGCTTCGGCCTTGCTGCGTTCGGCCAAGGCCGCCATCAGGTCGGGATCGTTCAAGAGCTGACGGATCTGCTCTTGCGCCTTCGGCTTCGAGTTCATGTAACGCTGCAGGTTGGCCAGATGCTCGCGCGCTTCCAGAAGCTTCTTGAGCGCCGGAACCTGACGCGCGACATTGGCCGGGTTGAAATCGTCCATCGAGCTGAACTCAAGCGACACGCCCATGCGGCCCTCGCCATCGCCCAGACGGTTCTCGGCGTTGAAGGCAAGTCCCGGGCGAACCGAGTCGATGAACTCGTCCAGCGTCGCCGCGGTCACGTCGACGAAATCGCGTTCTTCCATCGGCTTTTTCTCGACCTGCGAAGCATTGCCGGACAGGTCGGACATCATCCCCATGACAAAGGGAAGCTCGACCATTTTTTCGCTGTCATACGGGTCTTCATACGAAATGTTCACCCGCGGCGGGCGGTTTCGTTTGATGAAGTCCGTTGATTTATCCGATACCATTTTCCAGATCCTCAAGCTTGGTGAAGATGAACGTCAATATGCGCTATATGTCAACGTCGATTGGTTCGTTTCGACTAGACTTGTTGGGCCTCCGAGGGCAAGAGCTCACTCAAAATCGCGTCAAAGGTTTTCGTGAGCATGGTCCTTGCACCCCCCAGTAGAACCGGCACGGGGCTCGCAGGTTCGTTACGCAGGTAGAAGTCTTCGACCCCGCGCAAGCTTGCGGCGAGTTCCCCGCGATCGCGAATTGCCGCAGGTTTAGTTTCCGCAGCGGCAGGAGAATCACCCTGATTCCCCGGCACTGATTGCGCCAACATCCGCAGCCGCCCCATGTCGAGCGAGAAGCCCAGACCGCTGCCCAAATTGAACGAGGCAAGCTCGGCCTGCTGCGGACGCAAAAGCTCGATCGCCTCGACAATCGACTTGCCGACGAGGAGCCGCGCCTGCGTCACCAGCAGCAGCGACAGCGACGACGGCTCGAAGGCGGCGAGGTAGGTTTCGGCGGCTTCAATCGTCGCGCGCGCCTCGGCATGGTTGGCAATCTGCACCGCCCCCGCCGTCGGGATCGGCGCGACGACAGCGACCGGCGCGCTGTCCTCCGGGGCGGCGGTGGCGGCCTCGATCGGAGCAGCCACCTCGGGCAGGGCCGCATCGGCGGTTTCGCTCCAGGGGGTCAGCCCGGGCACAGCCTCGCGGATCAGCCGTTGCAGATCGGAGATCGTGTCGAGCGCAGGCGTGAAATCCGGCGTGAAGGCGCGGTGCCCGTTGGTCATGCACAGGCCCGCAATCCGGCGCAGCGCCAAAGCCGCGCGGGTCAGCTCGGCGAAGAGCTGGCTGAGCGCGGGCGCATTCGAAGGGTTTTTCAACAGCGAGATCAGATCCGCCGTCGTCGCCTCGCTTTCAGCCTCGGCCCCGCGCGGCACGACCTCGCCCGAGGCGACCAGATAGCGGCGATAGCTGACATCGGCATGGGACAAGAGCGGCAGATAGACCAGCGGCATGACCACGGTCGTCTGCTCGGCCAAAGCATCGAGCGCCCCGCGCCGTTCCGAGACGCCCTCGTCAAGCTGCGGATGCACCTCGTTCAGCCGCGCCGCCATCAGCTCGGCCATCGCCTCCAGCGTGGTCGCGAAATCCGCCGGGCGGGCGGCGAGGATCTGGAACCGCGCGAGCAGGCTCAGAAGCCGCAGATCGCGGCTGCGCTGCAAGAGCGCGGTGATCGCACCGACCTCGCGCTTGAGCTGGACCGAGCGCGGATCAAAGACGAGATCCTCGGTGCCGCCCAGCAAATTCGGCGCGCCGGGGGTGAAATAGCGCTCGGGCAGACGGCCCTCGGCTTCGAAGTAATAGTCGAGGAATTCGCCGTCATCCGACCGTTCGAGATCGGGCCCGCAAGGCGCTTCTTCCGTCACGGGGTCCAGAAGCCAGTCCAAAGCCATGTCTTTCCTTCCGCCTCCTGTGACGTTTGCGTGCCCGCGCTACCGGCCGCGTCCCCGGCCCTGCGCCAAGGCATCGCGATAGGCCGCTGCAAAATGCTGAATGAATTCGTCGAGCATCCCATTCTCATGGGGGGCCGCCTTGGCATCCCAACGCTCGACATAGGTCTCCCAAGCGCGCGCCTTGCGGTTCGAGCCGAAGCGCCCGGTCTCGGAACCGGCCTCGATGTCTTCGGGCGCCAGATCGCCGACCAGTTTCATCAGGGCCGGTTGCAAGGCCGCGAAGAGCGCGGCCTGATGCTGGCGCAGATCGCGCAAAGCCTCGTCGAAGCCTGCCGCGCCGGTCATGAAGCCCGCGCGCGGGCGCAGGAACATCGCCTCCATCGCCTGCTCGGGGTCGGGCAGGAATTTCAGCGGATTGTTGTCGGTGGCGCCGCGCATCGTGCGCTCGCCGACCCGCACGAATTGCTTGGCCGAAGCGCGGTCGCGCAGGGCCAGCATCACCTCGGAGGTCGCCGCGCGCAGGGTCTGACCAAGCGCATAGGCAAAAGCCTCGGGCGGCACGCCCTGCCCCCAATCGGGCGGCAGGCCCGCGCCTTCGCAAAAGGCACGCAGCATTCCCGCGCCCGGATCGGCGGCAGCCATGGCGGGTTGCGGCGGCGAGACTGGCGCGTGAGCCGGTGCCGGGGCTTGGGCCAGCGGTGCGACCAGACCGCCCGCCAAAGCGCCACCAAGACCAGCGTCCACACTGCCGCTCTCGAAAGGCGAGGCGCTGCTTTGGGCGACAGTGGCCGCAGGCGGGGCGGCCGGATGAACCGCTGCGACCGGCGCGGCTGCAACCGGATGTGCGGCGGCGGCATCATGGCGCGGAAAGGCCATGAACTCGTTTTCGAAATCGCCCTGCCCGCCATGATGCTGGCGCGGCAAGGGATCGACCGGATCAAGCCCGCCGCCCATCGACCAAGGATCGGCCTCGGTCTCTTGCGCAAAGACCGGCCCGCCATAGGACGGCAGCGAATTGGCATTGACGCCGCCCTGCAACGAGGGCGCGTCCATCAGCGCGACGACGACATATTGGCCGACCTGAAAGCGGTCGCCATGCTCCAGCTTATGCGGCCCATCCAGCCGATGACGCATCCCATGCAGGAAAGTGCCATTGGTCGAGGCGTCGCGCAGCCACCACTCCTCTCCCTGGCGGTAGACATCGAAGTGATGGCCCGAGATATGGCGGCTCGCATCGGGCAGGACCCAGCCCATGCCCTCGCGGCGTCCAACCTGCAGCCCGCCCTCGGGCACCACCATGCTGGCCGGGCCGCCATCATCGAGGATCTGGTAATTCTCTATGAGAAGCGTGAGCGACATCAGATCAATAGGACCCGAACAGATTTTCGGCCAGATCAATGAAGCGCGCGAGCAGCACCGGGCGGCGCGACAGATCCGAGCGGGCGAGTCCGGACAGGACCGCGCTGTTGATCACTTGCGGCGTGCGAAACGCAGGCTGGCGCATCGGATCATTCGGCGCAGGCCCGCCGGTCGACCAGCCCACCGCCAGCCCCAGTAGGACCGAGGGCGAGCGCGTCGGCGCAAACAAGGCCTCGCGCATCAGCCGGTGGCGCATCGCGGTGGTCGGGCTGACAACCCAAGCCGCAATGTCCTGCATCATCGGCTTTTCATAGGGGCTGAGCAGATCGGCCATCAGGCGCAGGCATTCGTAAGCCCAACCGCACGCGACCGAGGGCAGCGCCGCGAAGGCTGCAAAGGTCACCGCTTCCTCGGGCGTGGTCGAAGAGCGCAGCCGGTAGAGATATTGCAGATTGCCCTCATCCTGCCGCGGACGCATCTTGGTCAGCGTCTGGACCTCGGGCAGCAACAGATAAAGCTCTTCCGGCGTATCGTAGCGCAAAGACCGGCGCGGAGGGCAGGTTTTGTCATTCGCGTCGTGTTCTATCATCTGATGCACGAAGATTCGCCGCTCGTCGCTATACTCCCATTTGTCTTAGCGCCTATTGTCTGAAAGGTCGAGACGAGCCCGGCGGGAATTCGCGCGAGCCCCTGAAAGATCGCGTGAGAGATCGGCCGCAAGACGCCCGCCCCGCGCCCTGCGCAAACCTGCCGGATCCAGACCAAACTCGCTGCCAGACGCCAGTTTTTCCCGGATACGGCAAGCCGTTATTGGCCGACCAGCCCGCTTTGCAGTTGACAAAGAACGGGGGCGCGAATATCCGAACGCTCGTTCCACAAAAGGCGTTCAATGGGTCGCAGGCGCACCATAGACCGGGATGCAACCATGGCCGCGATCGAAGCGGTGGTCCGCCGCGAAGGAGTCGGCGGCCTGTCGATTGATGCCGTCGCCAAGGAAGCGGGGATCTCGAAATCCTCGGTGGTCTATGATTTCCGCAACAAAGCCGGGCTTTTGGCCGCCTTCACGCGCGACCGGCTCGACACCCACCGCCGGGTGATCGAGGACCAATTCCGCGACGACGACCGCCCGAACCGTTCGCTGCGCGCCATGCTGCATTGCTCGCAAGAGCGTCCCTCTGCCGAGGAGACGCAAGTGGCCATGCTGATTTCCTCGGCCATGCGCTCGGAAGAAGAATGCCATAATATCATGCGTGACGAAGTCTCGCGCATGTTTGTCCAGATCCGCGAAGAAGCGCCGGATGCGCGCCGTGCGCGTCTGGCCTATATTGCGCTCTATGGCTTGAAGTCGCTTGAGTTTTTCGGCTTCCATCAGTTCGAGGCTGGGGAACGTCAGGAGTTGCTGAGCGATATTACCGAATTTCTCGACCTCGACGATCCCTCTCCCCGACCCGGACCAGCCCCGTCCTCGTGACTGCCCCAAGCCCGTCCCGTCCCCTTCTCTTTCCTATCGCCGCGCAAGCGCATATTTCACCCGGAGAAAGTCCATGTTTCATTTCAGGCCGGCAAAGATCCTCCTGCCCTTCGTGGTTGCGGCGCTTCTGGCACCCGTTGCCGGCGTTGCGCAGCAGGGCGGCCAACAAATGCCGCCCACTCCGGTCAGCGTCATCGAGCTGACGCCCCAGCCGCTGCCGGTCGTGTCCGAACTGCCGGGCCGGGTCTCGGCCACGCGGATCGCCGAGGTGCGTCCGCGTGTCAGCGGCATCGTGCTGCAGCGGGTGTTCGAACAGGGCTCTTTCGTGAACGAGGGCGACGTTCTTTATAAGATCGACAATTCGCAATATCGCGTCAGCCTCGCCAGCGCCGAAGCGACGCTGGCGCGCGCCAAAGCGAACCAGCTCAACGCCCGCGATCAACAGGCCCGCGCCGAGCGTCTGCGTCAGCGTAACGTGTCTTCGGGCGTCGATCTTGAAAATGCGGTGACCAATCTGGCGGTCTCTGACGCCGAGGTGGAAATCGCGCAGGCTTCGCTCGATCAGGCTAAGCTGAATTTCGACTATACCGAAGTGAAAGCGCCGATCTCGGGCATCATCGGGCGCGCGCTGGTCACCGAAGGCGCGCTGGTCACGGCTCAGACCGATGTCATGGCCACGATCCAGCAGCTTGACCCGGTCTATGTCGACTTTACCCAATCCTCGGCAGACGTGCTGCAACTGCGCCGCGCCATGCAGGCGGGCCAGCTTGTCGCCACGGCGCCGGGCGAGGCTCGGGTGAAGCTGATCTATGACGACGGCACGCAATATGCCCATGCCGGCAAGCTGCTCTTTTCGGAAGCCACCGTCGATCCGCTGACCGGTCAGGTCACCATGCGCGGCGAATTCCCGAACCCGGATGGCGATCTGTTGCCCGGCCTTTATGTCCGCATCTCGATCGAACAGGCCGTGGCGGAAGCCGCATTGTCGATCCCGCAAATGGCCGTGCAGCGCGACCCGCAGGGCAATGCCTATGTCTACACCATCTCGGCCGAGAACAAGGCAGAGCGCAAAATCGTCACGCTTGGCCGCACGCTCGGGCCGCGCTGGATCGTGCTCAGCGGTTTGACCGCAGGCGAGAAGGTCGTGGTCGAGGGCGCGCAGAAACTTTACCCCGAAGCGCAGGTCGCCCCCGAACCGTGGAGCGACACCGAAGCCGCCAATGCCGCCAAGGGCGAAAGCAAGGCGGGCGATGCCAAGGACGCCTCGACCGAGGCCGCCGCGGTCAAGGCCGCCGACGAGACCCCGAAAACTGACGCTGCCCCGAAAACTGACGGCGCCCCGAAAGCCGAAGGCACCGAAGGCGCTGCGAAAACCGAGACCAGCCCGGAAGCCGCTCCGGAGGCCGGTGCCGCGCAAGGCGGGGACAAGCCCGCCGAAGCGCCGAAGCAAGGCCAGTGAGGTAGCGGTCAATGTCACAAATCTTCATTCACCGACCCGTCCTCGCCTGGGTGATCTCGATCTTCATCGTGATCGCCGGGGTGATTTCGGTCCGCCAGATCCCGGTTGCGCAATATCCTCAGGTCGCGCCGCCGCAGATCTCGATTTCGACGATCTATACCGGCGCCTCGCCGCAGCAGATCTATGAGGCCGTAGCCCAGCCGATCGAAGAACAGCTGAACTCGGTCCAGAACCTGATTTACTACGAATCCACTGCGGATTCCTCGGGCGCTCTGTCGATCTCGGCCACCTTCGCGCCGGGCACCGATATCGCGAAAGCCCAGATCGACGTGCAAAACGCCGTCAGCCGGGTGCAGGCGCTGCTGCCGCAATCGGTGACCAACCAAGGCGTGCTTGTCGAAGAGGCGAGCGCGGGCTTCCTGATGATCGTCGCGCTGACCTCGAGCGATGGTTCGATGGATGCGACCTCGCTTGGCGATTACATCAACCGCAACGTCGTGGGCGAGCTTTCGCGGATCCCCGGTATTGGCCGGGCGCAGGTCTTCGCCTCGAAAAAGGCGATGCGGATCTGGCTGGATCCCGACAAGCTGCAAGGTCTGAACCTGTCGTCGAGCGATATCGTCAACGCGATCCGCGCCCAGAACGCGCAGGTGTCGGCCGGTAAGGTCGGGGCCGATCCGAACCCGATCTCGCAACAATTGACCGCGACGGTGCTGCTCAAGGGCCAGCTGAATACGGTCGATGAGTTCAAGGCGATCGTGCTGCGCGCCAATCAGGACGGCTCGACCGTGCGTCTGGGCGATGTCGCCCGCGTCGAGGTTGGCGCCGAATCCTATAACTTCACCTCGCATCTGAACAACCAGCCCGCCGCTATGGTCGGCTTGCAGCTGTCGAGCACGGGCAACGCGCTCTCGGCCTCGGCTGCGGTCGCGGCCAAGATGGAAGAGCTCAAGCAGTTCTTCCCGCAGGGCGTGCAATACTCGATCCCCTATGACACCACGCCCTTCGTCGCGGCCTCGATCGACAAGGTGATCCACACGCTTGGCGAGGCGATGCTGCTCGTCTTCGTCGTGATGTTCATCTTCTTGCAAAACATCCGCTACACGCTGATCCCGACCATCGTGGTTCCGATCGCGCTCGCGGGCACGATTGCGGTGATGCTGGCGGCTGGCTTCTCGATCAACGTTTTGACCATGTTCGCGATGGTGCTCGCCATCGGGATTCTGGTCGATGACGCCATCGTCGTCATCGAAAACGTCGAGCGGATCATGGCGACCGAGGGGCTTGGCCCCGTGGCCGCCGCGCAAAAGGCGATGAGCCAGATCCAAGGCGCCATCGTCGGCATCACGCTGGTGCTGGCTGCCGTGTTCATTCCCATGGCCTTCTTCCCGGGCGCGACCGGCATCATCTATCGCCAGTTCGCGCTGACCATGGTCGTGTCGATCCTGTTCTCGGCCTTCCTCGCGCTGACGCTGACGCCCGCGCTGTGCGCCACCTTCCTCAAGCCGATCTCGGGCCACCACGAACGCCGTGGCTTCTTCGGCTGGTTCAACCGCAACTTCGACCGCGCCACCAATGCCTATGCGGGCGGGGTGAAACGCTCGATCTCGGGGCGGCTGCTGCTCATGGTGGTCTATGCGGCGCTGTGCTACGGCGTCTTCTTCGGCTTCACCCGCCTGCCGACGAGCTTCCTGCCGAACGAGGATCAGGGCTTCGTCATCACCGATGTGCAGACCCCGGCCACGGCCAGCTCGAACCGCACCGACGAGGTTCTGGCGCAGGTCACGGACATGTATAAGGCAATGCCCGAAGTCGAGAACGTCGTGACCGTGCGCGGCTTCTCGTTCTCGGGTCAGGGCCCGAACGCGGGGATCGCCTTTACCACCTTCAAGGATTGGGCGGACCGCAGCAAATCGGCGCAAGACATCGCGAATGGCGCGAATATGCAGCTCTTCATGATGAAGGATGCGCAAGCCTTCTCGCTGTCGCCGCCGCCGATCCCGGGCTTCGGCACCACCGGCGGTTTCGACTTCCGTCTGCAGGACCGCGGTGGCCTTGGCCAACAGGCGCTTGACGCCGCCGCCGCCCAGCTGATGCAGCAGGCGACCGAGAGCGGCTATGTCATGGGTCTGCGCAAGGCGGGTCTGCCGCCCGCCGCGCAGGTCTTCGTCAACATCGACCGCGAAAAGGCCAATGCCTTCGGCGTCGTCTTTGCCGATATCAGCTCGACCCTGTCGCAATATCTGGGCTCTGCCTATGTCAACGACTTCCCGAATGCCGGGCGGATGCAGCGCGTCGTCTTGCAGGCAAACGAGGATTCGCGGATGCAGGCCGAGGACATTCTGAAGCTCACCGTGCGCAACTCGAATGGCGGCATGGTGCCCTTCTCGTCCTTCGCCACCGTCGATTGGGAACAGGGTCCGTCGCAGGTCGTGGGCTATAACGGCTATCCCGCCGTCCGGATCTCGGGCATGGCCACCCCGGCCTATAGCTCGGGCGAGGCCATGGCCAAGATGGAAGAGCTCGCCAGCCAGCTGCCGCAGGGCTTTGGCTATGAATGGACCGGGCAATCGCTCGAAGAGATCCAGTCGGGCGATACCTCGACCCTGCTCTTCGGGATGAGCGTCGTCTTCATCTTCCTGCTGCTCTCGGGCCTTTACGAAAGCTGGCAGATTCCGCTTTCGGTGATGCTCGTGGTGCCCTTGGGGATCTTGGGCTGTGTGGCCGCGATGTTCATCATGAAGATGCCGAACGACGTTTACTTCAAGGTCGGTCTGATCGCGATCATCGGTCTCTCCGCCAAGAACGCGATCCTGATCGTGGAATTCGCCAAGGACCTGCGTGCCGAGGGCGAGAAGCTGATCGATGCGGCGGTCCATGCCGCGAAGCTGCGCTTCCGTCCGATCCTGATGACCTCGCTGGCCTTCACGCTTGGCGTGGTCCCGCTGGCCATCGCGACCGGCCCTTCGGCCGCCAGCCAGAACGCCATCGGCACCGGCGTGATCGGCGGCATGATCGCCGCGACGATCCTGTCGATCTTCTTCGTTCCGGTCTTCTTCGTCTTCGTGCTTCAGCTCTTCAGCCGGATCACCGGGCGCGACCCGAACATTGATCCCCAGATCGCCAAGCTGCAGGCCGCCGAAGCCGAGGCCATCGCGCATAGCGAACGCCAGACCCGCAAAGCGCAGAACGACGTCAGCGGCCACTGAGCCGCCGCATCAACCGACACCAAAAAAGGCGGGGATTTCTCCCCGCCTTTTTTCATGCCGCCTTGCGAGGCGCCGGGGCTCAGCGCCCCGAATAGGTCGCGACGCCCCGAATGCCCGAGGCCACGCCATACCATTCATTCGAGGTGAACGGATGCGAGATGTCCTCACCGGCGCGCGCCTTGTTCTGCAAGATAAAGCGAATGCGCTCGCGCTTGTCGCGCCAGGTGAATTCATCGTCGATCTGGGCGATTTCCGCGCGCGAGAAGACATGCGGATTGAGGCCAAGAATGGCGGCCTCTTGGATATGGCCTGCCGAGAGCGTCTGGGCATGGGCTGCGCCCAAGGCCGAAAGGCTCGCGAGGGCGGCAAAAAGGGTGGTGCGGATCATCTGCGGTCTCCTTTGCAAGAGATGGGCTGCCCCTGATGTGGACCTTTCCGGCCCGCGATGAAAGGGCAGCCTCGCAGATTATGGGACGGTTGAGCTGATCCTGTCTCAGCCGATCACATGGCGACGGCGAACCGAACCCGGACGCCCGCCAAGCGACAACCGCGCATCATTGCGCGCCTGCTCTGAGACGACCTTGCCCTTCGAGACGACGAAGAGACGGTCGGGACGCAGACGCACAGCCTCGGTCGGATTGCCCGCGTCGAGCACGACCAGATTGGCTTTCGCGCCGACCTTGAGGCCATAACCGTCAAGCCCCATGATCCGGGCGTTGTTTTCCGTGACCATGGTGAAGCAGCGCGCCATTTCCTCGGGATGGGTCATCTGCGCGACATGCAGCCCCATGAAGGCCACGTCGAGCATGTCGCCCGTGCCAAGCGAATACCACGGGTCGAGCACGCAATCCTGACCCCAGCCGACGGTGATCCCTTGCGCCTGCATTTCCTTGACGCGGGTCAGGCCCCGGCGTTTCGGGAAGCTGTCATGGCGACCCTGAAGCGTGATATTGATCAGCGGATTGGGGATCGCCATCAGATCGGCCTCGGCGATCAGCGGGATCAGCTTTGAGACATAGTAATTGTCCATCGAATGCATCGAAGTCAGATGCCCCGCCGCTGCGCGACCCGAAAGACCGTGGCGCAAAATCTCGCGCGCATAGGTCTCGACATGGCGGCTCATCGGGTCATCGGTCTCGTCGCAGTGAAGATCGATGGGCAGGCCGCGCTCGGCGGCAATGCGGCAAAGATCGGCGACCGAGTCCGCGCCCTCTTGCATGGTGCGCTCGAAATGCGGGATGCCGCCGACCACATCGCAGCCCATGTCGAGCGCGCGAATGACGTTCTCGCGCCCGTTCGGCACGCGGTAAAGCCCGTCCTGCGGGAAGGCCACCAGTTGCAGATCCAGATAAGGCGCGACGCGGCGCTTGACTTCCAGCAGCGCCTCGACCCCGCGCAGGTGATCGGCGGAGGTATCGACATGGCTGCGGATCGATAGAAGCCCCAAGGACACCGCCCAATCGCAATAAGCAACGGCCCGCTCGATCATCTCATCGACGGTGGCGATGTCGCGCAGCTCTCCCCATAGCGCGATCCCTTCGAGCAAAGTGCCCGAGGCATTCACCCGCGGCTTGCCATAAGACAGCGTCGCATCCATGTGGAAATGCGGATCGACAAAGGGCGGCGCGACCAGATCGCCCGTGGCGTCGATGATGCGCGCGGCCTCGCCCTCGATCTTGCCCACCGCCGCGATGCGGTCGCCCTGAATGGCGATATCGGCAACAGAACCATCGGGCAAAGTGCCGCCCTTGACCAGAAGATCGAACATCAGCGTTCACCTTTATTATAGGGAGTCATCAGCGCCGCCGGAACTTCCGAGCGCCGCGACATCAGAATGAGAGCGAGAATCGAGAGCAGATAAGGCGCCATCAGGAAGACCTGATAGGGCAGATGCGCGCCCATCGGTGTCTGTTGCAGCCGCACTTGCAGCGCATCAAAAGCCGCGAACAAAAGCGCGCCCAGCACCGCCTTGCCCGGACGCCACGCGCCGAAGACGACCAGCGCAATGCAGATCCAGCCGCGCCCGTTCACCATCTCGAAGAAGAAAGACGAGAAGGCCGAAAGCGTCAGAAACGCCCCGCCAACCGCCATCAGGCCAGAGCCGACGACAACCGCGCCAATGCGCAAGGCGCTGACCGAAAGGCCTTGCGCCTCGACCGCCGCCGGGTTCTCTCCGGCTGCGCGCACGGCCAGGCCAAGCGGGGTGCGGAAAAGGACAAAAGCCGTCAGCCCCGCGACGATGAAAGCCAGATAGGTCATCGGCGTTTGGTTGAAAAACGCCTGCCCCAGCACCGGAATATCCGACAGAATCGGGATTTCTAGCGGCTGGAACGGGGTGATTTTCGGCGGCGTCGTGGTTTGCGGCAGCGCCACGCGATAGGCGTAATAGCTGGTCGCGGTGGCCAGAAGCGTGACACCGATGCCGACGACATGCTGCGACAGGCCGAAAGGCACAGTCAGAACGCCATGCAAAAGCCCAAAGAGCATCCCGGCGAGCATTGCCGTCGCGACCCCAAGCCACAAAGGCGCGCCGAGATAGACCGACATCCAGCCCGAGAAGGCGCCGATCACCATGATCCCCTCGATCCCGAGGTTCAAAACGCCCGCGCGCTCGCAAATCAGCTCGCCCATGGTCGCGAAGATCAAGGGCGAGGCGATGCGCACCGCCGCCGCCCAGAAGGTGACCGAGAGGAGAATATCAAGAATGTCGCTCATTTGCGCACCACCCGGAAGCGCGTGAGTTGCAGCGCCAGCACCATGAAAAGAAGCGCCGTCGCCAGCAGCATATCGGCGATATAGGTCGGCACGCCTGCGGCGCGGCTCATGCTATCCGAGCCCACGAAAACCGCCGCAACGAAGAGCGCCGAGGGCACGACCGCCAGCGGATTGAGAAGCGCCAGCATGGCAACCACGATGCCGGTGTAGCCAAAGCCCGGCGAGAGATCGAGGCTGAGATGGCCCTTCAGCCCCGCCACCTCGGACCAACCGGCAAGCCCCGCAAGCCCGCCCGACAACAGCGCAGTCAGGACCAGAACGCGGTTGACCGGCATCCCGGCGAAACGGGCGGCGGCGGCGTTTTGACCGACCGCGCGCATCTCGAAGCCGAAGGTGGTGCGCTTCTGGATCAGCCAGACCACGACGGCGGCAATGATCGCAACGCCAAAGCCCCAATGCAGGCGCAGGCCGGTCGCGATGCGCGGCAGCCGCGCCTCTTTGATCAGCGCCGCCGATTTTGGCCAGCCCATGCCCATCGGATCCTTCATCGGCCCTTCGAGCAGATAGGAGACGAAAAGCAGCATGACGAAGTTCAGAAGCAGCGTGGTGACGACCTCATCCACGCCAAGCTTGGTCTTGAGCAGCACCGGCCCCAGAAGAACCAAGGCCCCCGCAAGCATCGCGACCGCCGCCGAGATCGGCAGGACCAAAGGTGCGCCAAGCGCCCCGGTGCCCAGAAGGACGGCCATGATCGCGCCGGCGTAAAGCTGCGCCTCGGCCCCGATGTTCCACAGCCGCGCGCGGAAGGCGACGGCGACGGCAAGGCCGGTGAAGATCAAAGGCGTCGCGCGGTTCAGCGTTTCAAGGAGCGCGAATTTCGAGCCGAACGCCCCTTTGACGATCAGCCCGAAGGTGTTCAGCGGATTGGCTCCGGCGATCATCGCCAAGAGCGAGCCGACCAGCACCGTGCCCAAAAGCGCCAAGGCCGGAAAGCCCAAGCGGCGCGCGAGTGTGGGTTGCGCGATTGGTTCAAGCCGCATCAGGGGCTCCTTTGGTCGTCGGGGCAAAGCCCTCGCCTGCCATCCACAGGCCAAGCTCTGCCGGGGTCTTGGTGCCGCGCGGGAAGGCGGGCGAGAGGCGGCCCTCGGAAATCACATGGATCCGGTCGGCCAGCCCCATGATCTCGTCGAGGTCTTCGGAAATCAGCAAAACCGCCGCCCCCGCATCGCGCGCCGCAATCAGCCGCGACTGGACATAGGCGATCGCGCCGATATCGAGACCGCGCACCGGCTGGTTCGCGAGAATGATCGTCGGGCCGGGTTCCAGCACGCGGCCAAGGATCAGCTTTTGCATATTCCCGCCCGAGAGCAACCGTATCGCTGTAGTCGGCCCCGGACAGCGCACGTCATAGGCCGCGATGATCTCTTCGGCAAAGCGGCGGGCCGCGCGCCAGTCGATTAGGCCCATCTTACTGAAATCAGGGCGGAAATAGCCTTCAAGCACGGCATTTTCCGTCAGGTTGAACCCGGCAATCGTGCCGGTCTTGTGGCGATCTTCGGGGATGCGGGCAATGCCGCGCCGGATCGCTTCACGCGGGGACCAGCCGGAAACGGGGATGCCTTGCAGCGCGATCTGGCCCGAACTCGGCGCGATCAAGCCGCTGACCAGATCAGCCAAAGCCGCCTGGCCATTGCCCGAGACGCCCGCAAGACCGATGATTTCGCCCGCGCGCAGATCGAGGCTCAGAGCCTTCAGCCCCGGCGCCACGCCTTGGGCGGGTGTCGAGACGCGATCAAACTGCATCAGCACCGGCCCCGCCGCGCGGGCCTCGGCCTTGGGCAAAGCGATCTCGCCCCCGACCATCATCGCGGCAAGCTGCGCGCCGGTGGTCTCGGCTGTCGCGACCTCGCCCACAACCGTGCCATGGCGCAGAACCACCGAGCGGTCGGCAATCGCCATGACCTCATGCAGCTTGTGGCTGATGAAGAGGATCGACAGCCCCTGCGCGATCGCCTTGCGCAAAGTGGCAAAGAGCGCCTCGGCCTCTTGCGGGGTCAGAACCGCGGTCGGCTCGTCAAGGATCAGGATGCGCGCATCGCGGTAAAGCGCCTTGAGGATCTCGACGCGCTGACGCTCGCCCACGGTCAGGCTGCCAACGCGGGCGTCGGGATCGACGGAAAGCCCGAAATCGCGGCTGAGCGCCTCGACCTTGCGGCGCGCCGCCCCCCTGCCCGTCCCGCGCGAGAACAGCCGCTCGGTGCCAAGCCGGATATTGTCGAGCACGCTCAGATTGTCGGCGAGCGTGAAATGCTGGTGGACCATGCCAACGCCGGCATCCAGCGCCGCGCGCGGCTGGCCAGGAGGCAGAGGCTGTCCGAAAACGTCTACGGTGCCTTCATCGGCCACATAATGGCCGAAGAGGATATTCATCAATGTGGTCTTGCCCGCGCCGTTTTCGCCCAAAAGCGCGACGACCTCGCCACGGTGCAAGGACAGGCTGACGGCATTATTCGCCGTCAGTCTGCCGAAACGTTTGGTGATGCCCTCAAGGCGCAGGACTTGCTCCCGCGCCCCGCCGTCTTGTGTCATCACGAGGCCTTCGGCTCGGTATCGTCAATGGCGACGGTGAACGAGCCGTCCTTGATCGCGGCCATGCGCTCTTCGACAAGCTTCTTGGCCTCGGCCGGGATCTTGTCCTCGAAGGTGCCGTAAGGCGCGAGCGCGCAGCCGCCGTCCTTCATATAGGAATAGACGCCGTAATTCTCGGCCTTGAAAGCGCCCGCGTTCACTGCCTCGATGGCTTTGGTCAGCGTGGGCGCGAAATCCCACAGCGCGGAAGCGACGACGGTTTCGGGATAATCGGCCTGCGTGTCGATCACATTGCCGATCGCGAGAATGCCCTTTTCCTTCGCCGCATCCGAGACGCCGAAACGCTCGGCATAAAGCACATCGGCGCCAGCGTCGGTCATGGCAAAGGCGGTTTCCTTGGCTTTCGGCGGATCGAACCACGAGCCAATAAACGAGACCTGGAATTTCGCATCCGCGCGGGTTTCCTTCACGCCCGCCATGAAAGCATTCATCAGACGGTTGACCTCGGGGATCGGGAAGCCGCCGACCATGCCGATATTGCCGTTCTTGGTCATCGCGCCCGCAATGATCCCCGTGAGGTAAGAGGCGTCCTGAATATAGTTGTCAAAGACCGCGACATTCGGGCTGTCGTCCGAGGGCGGCAGGCTCGAGCCAAGCAGGAAGGCCACTTCGGGATAATCGGCAGCGACTTCGCGGGCCTCTTGCTCGACCCCGAAGATATCGCCGATAATCAGCTTCGCGCCGCCTTCGGCATATTCGCGCAGCACGCGGGCGAAATCGGTGTTCGAGACATTCTCGCTATAGACATAATCGACCGTGCCCGCCGCTTTGGCGGCCTCGGATGCGGCGTGCAGGCGGCCGCACCACTGCTGCTCGACCGGGTTCGTATAGACGCCCGCCAGCTTGATCGGCTCGGCGGCGCGCAGCGCCTTGGGCAATGTCGTGGCGAGCGCCAGAGCACCGGCCCCCAGCATGAGACCGCGTCGCGTGACGGTGAAAGACGAATGATGCATCGCTACCCTCTGATCCTTGTTGGCGTCTGGCGGGGACCATTTGCACTTTCACGCCCTGCTCGCAAGGCCGCCCCGGTAAAGGGAATGATGCCAGCAAAATCCGCTTCGGTCTTCTGGAGATTGCAGCCGCCCAAAGCGGCGCAGTCGCGC